>JAAFHE010000320.1 GCA_013298265.1 Lysobacterales bacterium
GAGCTAGCGCTTCTTGGGTAAGGCTTTGCTGCTTGCGCTCTCGGGCGATTACTTCGCCCAGCGCTTTCTCGAATGAGGTCATGGTCGGGGTTCCGATAGGAGCCCCGCTAACGTCTTAGGACTAGTACTTTAGTGCCAGAGACTATAGTATTAGTTTGCGCCCGAATGGTGCGTATCGGCCGGCGGCTCTATTGGGGCTATCAGCGAGGGGAGGTCATCTATGTGCGGCGAAATAGTCTTTCAGCCCTTGTGGGTATGGCGGCTGAGTCTGGGAAGTTCAGTCGAAGCCCGGTCAGGCGTGGAGGTGGGCTCATGAAACCCATCGGGTCCTTCTACCCCCTCCCCACCGAGTTCACCAACGCCGAACACGTCCTGTTCGCCTTTGCCGTAGACACGCCCAAGCAGCGCCGCGCGGTGCATGACGAAGCCATGTCGCGCCTCAAGGCCGCGAGTCTGCTGAGCGAGGCGTTGCTGACGACGGTGGTGGAATCGCCGGACGAGCAGACGCATGTGGCGTTCGTCGAGGCGATTGCGATTCTGTCACGCGATGCGCTGGGGTTGTTCGAAGTGATGAAGCCTCCCGAAGTGCTGTAGGCGTCCGGGATCGCGATGGCGCGAGCGGGGCGGGGGACGGCTCGCTAACGGATGGGCAAGGGCGCCATCGCGGTGCGAGTGTGCGGGGTGTTGCCGCGGAGGACAACGGGAGGTGCGTGCAGTAGCTCGGCTGCTCGCGACGATCACGTACTGACCGTTGGTCTGGCGCGGTGCTGCTCGCCGACGCCCCGTGATGTCCAGGACAACACGTCAGCCGTTGCTGTCCGGTGCATATTCGCCTTGCGTTATGCTTCCGTGCCAATCGAAGCCCGATTCACCGTTCGATGATGCCCTCGGAAACGGAAGCTGCCATGCCCCTGACGTTGAAGATCCGGAATTTCGCGCATCTCAAGCGTGTCGACCTGGCATTCGGCGACCTTACCGTCGTCGTAGGGCCGCAAGGGGCGGGCAAGAGCCTGGCTCTGCAGTGGCTCAAGGCTGCGCTGGATGGCCGTCAGCTTGTCGAGGCGTTGAAGGCGGCAGGACACGCGACGGAAGACCCTGCGGTCTTGATTGATCTGATCTTCGGCTCCGGCATGGCTCCGGCATGGCGCAAAGAAACGGAAGTATCGCTCGGCGGCAGGAAGATCACGCCGAAGGGGCTCGGCCGCATGGCGAGCACCACGGAGCAACTGTTCTTTGTTCCGGCACATCGTTCGATGCTGATCAGCGATGGCTGGGCATCGCCGTTCCAGCGGCTCACCGCCGATACGCCCGCCGTTGCGCGCATCTTCAGCCAGAATCTGTTTGACCGGTTCAACGGCAAGGACGCGGGAACGCTGTTCCCTGTGGAAAAGCGGCTGAAAACGGATATCCGTGAACAGATCGACTCGGCCGTGTTCCATGGCGGAAAAATCAGGATCGAAGAGGACAGTCAGCACGCGAGACGTCTGCGCCTCGTGCACGGCAGGATGCATTTGCCGTTTATGACATGGACCGCGGGCCAGCGCGAGTTCACTCCGCTGCTGTTGGGTCTGTACCACCTCTTACCCTCGACGCAGAAACGTAAACGCGAGGGCACGGATTGGGTGGTAATCGAAGAACCCGAGATGGGCCTTCACCCGCGCGCAATTACCGCGGTGATGCTGCTCGTGCTCGATCTGCTGTGGCGTGGCTATAGGGTCGTGCTCTCCACCCACTCGCCCCACGTATTGGCCATGGTCTGGATGATGCGGCAACTACAGGCGAACAACGCACGATGGCAACTGGTCTGCGAAGCGTTTGGTGTCGATAACAACGCGGCAATGCGCGGTGTCGCTGAGGCAGCGCTGACCAAAGACTATCGCGCTCACCTGCTGGACTTCGACAGCCGCGGGAAAGTGAACTCGCTGGACATTTCCACACTCGATCCCAGTGCGCGCGACGAGCGAATCTCGGGGTGGGGCGGGCTGACCGAATATTCGTCACGCTTCGGAGATGCCGTTCGCAAGGGAGTGAACGAGGCTGAGTCGTGAAAAAGTCCGCGAGGAAAACGCCGATACGGCGGGCGCTGCTCGACGAATCCGAGCTGCTTCCACGCGTGGCTGACGGGCTGGCGGCGCTGAAAAAAATCGACCGTGAGTGCTTCGAGCGGGAGATCCGGAACACCTTCGCGGATAGCCTCGACCTCGATGAAGCTATGCGACCGGGCCGGGATCGGGATCATCGCTGGGACTATCTGCTCGGACACCACGTTAGCGAAACCGTCATTGCTGTTGAGCCGCATTCTGCTGCGCAAGGCGAAGTCAGCGTGGTTATCAGCAAATGTGCGCGTGCCAAGGAACAGCTACGGGACCATCTGCGCGACGGCGTGAAAATCGCAAAGTGGCTGTGGGTGGCCTCCGGGAAAGTGACGTTTTCCGGCATCGAGAAGGCCGCAAGGCAGCTCGATCAGCACGGGGTCGAGTTCGTGGGTACTCGAGTCGCTGCCAAACATTTGCCGACAGCCCCTCCCTCGGGCACTACGCGTGTAGCGAAGAAGCCGCGTCGCATGCGCAAAAAGTGATCCCCTTGGGGCGCGACACGGTATTACCCGCCGCTCGGCGCCGACGCCTTACTCCAACGTATCCGCAAATATCTCATCGTGCGTCATGCCCATCATCATCTGCAGGCGGCCGTTGAGGCCGGTGAAGACGACGCCGCCGACGACGATGCGGCCGGGCTGCAGGAGGATCGGGCCGGCGGCCTGGCCGTGCTGGCTGGTGGTGGAGACTTCGATGGTGTGCTGGATCTTGCCGCCGTTGCCGAAGCTGGCGTCGACGCTGAAGTTGCGCTTGAGGCGTAGCAGGGCGGTGGCGGCGTAGCCACCCATCTTGCTGCCGGCGACGATGACGTACTGGCCGTTGGCCTGGCGCGCGATGCTGCTTGCGGAGTCGTAGTTGTCGTCAGGATCGGCCGGGTTGGGGCCGGCGAAATCGAGTGCGTATTGGCGCACGCCGTTCGCGCCGATGCTGGTGTCGAGCTGGCCGTCGGGGCGCCAGCGCAGCAGGAAGATGTCGCCGGCGGAGCTGACCTGGTTGGACTTCATGCTGCCGACCTGGATCACGGCGCCGTTGGATTCGATCAGCGAGGCGTAGACGCGCGGCGATTCGGTGAGGCCGAGCGGGCTTTTCAGGTTGATCTTGGACAGGCCCGCGGACACGTTGCCGAAGGACGGGTCCATCGCGCCGTTGGTCAGCATCCGGACGACGAATTGTTTTTTGTCGGAGACGCCCTGCGACGTTTCCGAGATATGGCCGGCGACGACAATGCGGCCGTCGGCCATGCGGTACAGGCCGGTGATGCCGGGAATCTCCGGCACCGACCATTCCATCGGCACCGTCAATTTGCCCGCGGTGCCGAAACCCGGCACGGGCTGGCCCGCGGCGGTGTAGTGGGCGACGCCGAGGTTGCGCGTGGTCGGAGTGGTGACCGTGCCGGCGATGAGGAGGTCGCCGTTCGGCGTGGTCGCCACGCGCTGGCTGCGGTCTTCGTCGCCGCCGCCCTGGTTGAATGGCACGCTGAGCACGCCGCCGCCGGCCAGGGTGAGATCCAGGTCGCCGTTGGGCAGGAAGCGGTAGACGGTAAAGTCGGGACAGTCATTCACGGCGACGACGAGCCGGCCCTGCGCATCGAGCGTCGCGTCGCTGATGCTGAAGTCGGTGCACGGGCCGACCACGCTGCGCAAACCCTGGTCGCCGAATTCCATGTCGGGATAGCCGTCGGCGTCGGTGCGGGTCAGGCTCAGCCGATAGGCGCCTGGCGCTTTCATGCGGCCGACGACCCAGATCTTGCCGTCCGGCGCCTTGACGATGGCGCCGACGTAGTCGAGCGTGAAATTCGGCGTGCCGTTGGGATTGACGTAAAAGCCGTAGCCGGGGAATTCCGCGTCGGTGCCGAAGGTGGAATCGAGCGCGCCGTCGGCCGCCGAGGCGTTGCCGGCGAAGGCGGCACAGGACAGGGCGGCGGCGAGAAGGAACTGGCGCATGGCGGGCACTCCGTGGGGATTGCCCTCGCATACGCATCGGGACGCGGGGAGGGATCACGGCGTGTGCGGCGGAAATCTTGTGGCGTCTGACGAAATGCCAGGCTCAAAGCCAAGTCGAGCACTCTGCGTCACGCGAACACCATCCCCACCCAACCCTCCGGCCCGTCAGGCGTTCAGGGCGATGAGAACCTTCGGTTCTAAGCCATCGTCCTTCACCCCCTTGAAGGGGAGGGCTTCTGAAGTCGTGTTCATAGTGTCACTCACGCGCGATGGGCCTGGCTCCGGCAGCCGCCGGGCGCCGACGTCGTTCGCGATTACTTGTCTTTCGGCTTGCTGTACCACAGCGCGTTGACGATGAGCCACTTGTCGCCGAACTGGCCCATGTGGAAATAGTCGACGAACCAGGGCGTTTCGAGGCGCACCGATGCGGCTGTGCCGGTGATGTCGAGGATGGTGCAGGTGCGATCCCACTGGTCGGCAGGCGTCTTCAGCGCGCCTTGTTTCGTCAGGCCCACGAGTTCTTCCTTGCTCATGCGGCGCAGGCCGAAGCGTTCGTACGGCGTATCGCCGATCACGGCGCGCTTGGCCAGGTCCGGATGCAGCGCGCGCGCGACGCGGTCCGGGTTGGCTTCGAGCTGGCCGTCGATGTAGTCCAGGCACGTCGCCTTGATCGCATCGACGATCGCGGCGTCAGGTTTCCCGGCCGGTGCGCCGGCGGCGAGTGCGAGTGTCGCGAGCAGTGCGAGGGGTGTCATGTCGTCGTCTTGATGGGGTGGTGAGTACCGGCGTTGCCGCCAGGGATGTGGCGACACGGGCGGGCCGGTTTCAGTGCGTCGACGGACCCGAAAGTTCGTGCGCGACTTGCCGAATGCGCGAGCGCCGCAACAGCAAGGGGTGCGGCGCGAGCGGCCCCGGCGCACTGACCCGTCCGACGGGCCAAGGATTTCCGCGACTCAGCCGTCGGACTCCAGTTCCTGCCCTATCCACAGCCGGTTGCCGTCCGGATCGTCGAGCCGGCATTCCGTCATGCCGTAGAACGTCGTGGTGAGGTTGGGGAGGTCCACGCCATTGGCGCGCACCCGCTGGTGATACGCGACGATGTCGTCGGGATACAGGTACAGCACGGACTGGCGCGGCGCTTCGGGATGGACGTTGATGGATTCGTCCACCATGAGGCGGCAGTCGTCGAAGGCCAGCATCGCCCAGCGCCATTCGTCGTTACGGTCTTCGACCGC
>JAAFHE010000321.1 GCA_013298265.1 Lysobacterales bacterium
ACGGTCGCGAAGCTTCTTGGCTTCAACAGCGTGATGCGCGTGCTGAACTCTTACGGCACCACGGAAACGCAGCGCGGCACGACGTATTTCGAGGCGTCCGGCGCGCGCCACCAGAGCGGTCTCGTACCGGCCGGCGAGGCATCGCCGGACACGGTCATACGCGTACTCAACGCGATGGGCAAGCCGTGCGGACTGTCCGAGGTCGGTGATCTCTTCGTGGAGAGTCATGCGCTGTCGCGAGGCTATCTCAACGATGCGCAACTCACCGCCGAGGTCTTCAGCGAACTCGGCGACGGGCTCAGACGCTATCGCACCGGCGATGTCGGCTGCCGCTTGCCCGACGGCACGATCCTGCTGCTCGGGCGCAAGGACAGTCAGGTCAAGGTACGCGGATTCCGCGTCGAGATCGGCGAGATTGAGGCGCACGTGCGCAGCCTGGACGCGGTGCGGGAGGCGGCCGTGGTTCCGCAGCGGCGCCAGGGCGACGAGTCGGCACTCGTGGCCTACGTGGTGCCGGCTGGCGGCGTCGACGACGAGCGCCGCTTGCGCGCTGACGTGCTGGCGCACCTCGGCGCGAGCCTGCCGTCGTACATGGTGCCGGCCGCCGTCGTGATCTTGCCGCGCCTGCCGCTGACGCCGAACGGCAAGCTTGATCGGCGTGCGCTGCCCGAGCCCGCGTGGGACGACGCGGTGGGATCCGTCGCGCCGCGTGACGATCTCGAAGCGGCGGTAGCTTCGATCTGGGCCCAGGTGCTGGGTCTCGAACGAGTCGGCGTGGAAGACAACTTTTTCGCCCTCGGCGGTCACTCCATGCTGATGGTGCTTCTGCTCGTCCGGATCCAGGAGCGGTTCGGTTCGGCTGCCGACGTCGGCCGGATCCTGTCGTGCAGCACGGTTGCTGAGCAGGCCCGCGTACTGTCGGAGTCCGGCGCATGAATCGCGGCGCGTCGATCGCGCGCCAAGACAGGCCAGGGAGATACTGATCCATGTCCCACGCATTCGGCATCCTCGCACCGAGCTACGTGCTTGGCGAGGAGGAACTGAAGGTCGATTCCCTCGCCAGCCGCAAGGCGGTGCTTGAGCGCTACAAGATGCCGGACCGGCATGAACTCTGGGGCTGGGACTGTTACCGCAAGACGAATCGCAGCCGTACCGAACTTGCCCATGAAAGCGTGAACGCAACGCTGGCGCGCGGCGGCGTCGCGACATCGGACATCGATGCGCTGATCATCTGCTGCGGCGACGGCTTGAACTACCACGCGCAGAACCGCTTCGTCAGCGAGCTGTCTGAGCGCCTCGATCTGCGCTGCGACTTCGTCACCTGGATCGGCGGCGCCGGATGCGCATCGCCGTTTTCGGCGGTGAAGATCGCCCGGTCACTGGTGCTCGGCGATGCCTATCGCAATGTTCTCGTGATCACCGTAGACAAGGTGGACAATGACGCGGCGCGCTTTCAGCGCTATGGCGTGTTCAGCGACGGCGCGTGCAGCTTCATCGTGCGCGGCGCGGGCGCCGTCGATTTCGCTGTCGTCGGCGCCGAGGTTTCGACGTCGCTGTCGTCCCTGCGCAACGGCGGTCAGGACCTCGCGCAGAAGTGCCAGCTGATCCAGTCGGTGTTCAAGCGCCTCGAAGGCGCAGCGACGTTTCCGTTCGCCGGCAGCGCCTTCTTCGGCAGCAACGTCTTTCTTCCGATCCAGCAGCTGGAGCTGTCGGTCATGCCTGTCAAAGGGCTCGTCGCGTACCGGCGCAACACGGCGCGCTATGGACACTGCTCCGGAGGCGACCCGTTCATCAACCTGGTCGACTTCTATGCCGACGCGGACGCCTGCTCACCGACGACGTCCGTCTTGGCGTCGAGCGCCTATGGGCACTTCGGAGCGATTCTGCTGGAGCGCTGCGGCGTCGTGGGCGGCATCAGTCCTGGGGCGTGAGTCGTGCCAAAAGCGCGGCTTGCAGCAGGAGGGCCACGTCAGCGATCGAACGGCACTGGAACACGTTAATGATCTCGTCCGGCTCGAGCGAAACGTCGAGCGCCTCTTGCACGTTCGCGAGCGCCATGACGAGACCCATCGAATCGACGAGCTGCGATAATTCGGATTCGCCGGTCGCCGTCGCAGCGTCGACGGATACTGCTGACAATGCATCGATGATGATGCGTTCGAGGGCTTCGGTGTCGGTGGACGGCGGGTTCATCGGCGCAGGGTAACATGACCGTCCGCCGATCCGGCCGGCTGGATTTCTTGTTCGTGCAGGGAGAATGCGATGAACTCCGTGGACCCCCGGACTCCGCTCCGGATCGTCGTGACCTCGGATGCGGGTGACATCGACATCGACGCACTCGTTGCGCTGAGCGACAACGCCTGGCGCCGCAACTACGACGGCAAGGTGCGCGTCGTGTACGACGCTGACTATTACGAGTGGCTGCTCGGCGGCAGCGACTGGTTCGCCGCGCTCGCGCTCACCGGCGACGGCAAGCCGGTCGGTTTCATCGTCTCGCTGCTGCGTACGTTGAACGTCAGCGGCGAGCGGTTTCCCACTGCGTACACGACGGCCTGGGCGGTCGATCCGGCATACCGCCGCACCGGCGTTTCGCTGCGCCTGTGGCAGGCCAATCGCGAGACGATCCGGGAACGCGGATTTTTCGGCGTCGCCGCGGCGCACGGCGGATATTCCGGGACGCGCGCAGGCGTCGTCTTTCGCGAGCCAGCGGAACGGCGCGGTTTCACGATCGGGCTGCAGAAGGGCGCCATCTGGAGCCGGGCGCTGACGGGCAGGGCGCCGCCGCCGGCGCAGCACGCGCCCGTCGGCATGCGACGACTCTGCTTCGTCGACGGCCCTTACGTAATCGAAGACCAGGACGCACCGGTCGATCGTGAAACATTCGAGCAACTGGTCGCGTCGAACGCCCGGCTCGCGTTCGCCCCGTCGGAGAATTTTGCGCAGATCTACTTCAACAGCGAGCTGACACGCTCCGGCACGATGTGGCTCGAGCCCAGTCGCGGCATGCGCTGCGCGGTGGGTTTCTCGATTTTTACGCTCGCGCTCGACGACGCGGAAATCGGCCTGGTCGGGCGCATCCAGTTTTTCCTGTCGTTCGGCTGCGACGACGAGCGCAAGGAGATCGCGCTCGCAGCGATGTCCGGCTTCCTGCACCGCGCCGGCTGCTCGTCCGTGTCGTTGGTCGATCAGAATCAGATCGCGCACGCGACGCTTGATCGCTGCGGTTTCGTCAGGACGCCGGACGAGGTGACGTTCAGTTTCTGGTCGCGCGAGCCGCTGGTCGCCCCCTTCGACGATCTGTCGTCCTGCTCGCTCGACTGGCTGTAAAGATCCGATTGCTAGGCTTCGAACACAAGGCCGGTCATCGCGCCGCGTGCCGAGTTGATCGGGCCTTCATGCTCATCGGGGAGAATTCGCAGGTATGTGCCGCCGAAGACGTCGCCGAAGCAGAATCCGCCCCAGATGGCCTTGCACGGCGCGTATCCTTCGTCGCCCCACTGATAGGCGAAGGTGCGCGGCTTGAAGAATTCCTGCGCGATCCAATCGCCTTCGTCGAGCGCCATGCGGATGGCGTCTTCCCACTGCGCTGCGGACGTGCTTTCGCCCATGAAAACCTGGTCGCCGCCGTATCCCTGACCTTTCTTGAGTACGAGTTCGCGCTGGTTGGAACGCAGCAGACCGGATAACCCGCCGCGGTGTTCGCGGAAGACGACCTCGCTATCTGTAACTTCGCGCGTCCATGGAATGTAGCGGCGAATGGACTCCCTGTCGTCTTCGCCATAGAGATCGGAATCGAGTGCCTGCGACAGGAGCGCCAGGTTGCGCTTGCTGCCGAAATAGCCGGAGACCGGCGTGTTGAAATAGCTGATACGCCCGCGCTTGAAGGCAAGGACGAAACGCGCGGGGTAGAACTTGTAGCGCAGGTATTCCCAGACGGCGTGCAGACGCACTTCGCCACAGTACAGGTCGCCGTCGCGTTCCTGGATGTCGCGCGCACCACACCGCACGAGCGTGCCGCGCGCGCCGCCGCCGACGTTGGCCAACGCCTCGTGAAAAACCGCTTGCGGAAGATCCTTGCAGCCGGCGAAGGCCGGCCGGTCGCCGTCGGAGACAACGGCGACGTTGACGGTATCGGAAGCGATGCCGCCATCGAGCGTTGCGCGGATGACGTGCTCGAAAAGCGTGAGCATGCATCGCTGTGGCTTGGGCTCGAGGCCAGTTGCTGCGACGAAGCGCGAATACGCGTGCGAGTGCTGGTAGATGTCCAGCATGAACTCTGTTTCTATGCCGCCCAGGCTGCCGAACGGATTGATCTCGACGCACTTGAAACCGGAGTCGCTGTCGATGAGGTCCGCGCGCCCGATCGCGATGTCCAGTCCGTGTGGTGGCGTGAGCAGCATCGACGCGAGTTGAGGCGGCTTGATCTGGTAGTAGTCGGTGATCTTCGCGACGTCGTCGCCGAAGATCGTGCCTGGAATCGAGCGCATCAGCCGGAAGACAGAAGTCGTCGCGCGCGCAATCTCTTGCTGCTGTGCCGACGAGATGAAGGTAGGCCAGCACTGCACAGGATAGTCGGTGTGGAATCCGGTCACGTCCACTGGCCGCGCGGCATCCGGGTTGCGCTCGACAAATTCGAGGAAGCGCGCCCCTGTGGGCGACATTTGCGCCGCGCGATCTTTGAAGTGGCTTGGAATCATGGGTCTTTCCGATCAGGCAGGATGACGGGCGGCGGTCGGGGCGGTCCTCCGCGTCAGCCGCGCTTCGCAGCTCGGTAGTCCGTGATTCCAGTCTCGATGGCGCGGACAAGGTCGACGACCAGCATCGACTGGTACATTTCGAGGATGTGCTCCGGGGAGAACTCCACGTCGTACTTGGATTCGGCGCGCGCGACCACTGCGGTCAGGCCGAGCGAATCGAAGCCGATATCGCCGAGATCGGTATCTGGCCCGATACTGTCGCGCTCGAGTTCGTACCCGGACTGCAGCGCCTCGAGCACCAGGGTTTGCACGGCGGCGGTCAGATCCATGAGCTTGTTCCTGTGTGTTTTGTCGTCGGGGAGTGTCCGCGCGGCGCGCGCAGCGCCGGCGCGTCGGAATTCACGGCGGCGTACTTCTTCGCCTGGGTAGTCCGGAACGTGGCCGCGATCGATACGCGGCAGGTTGGGCTAACAATGGGTTGCAATAGACCTGCGCCTCCCGAGGCTGCGCGTCGCAGCTGCGCACTTCGTCGGCTACCAACGCCGCAGCCCGCAGGCCCACGCCGAAGGGGT
>JAAFHE010000322.1 GCA_013298265.1 Lysobacterales bacterium
CGTCAGCTGCGCCCAGGAATCGGTCTTGAGGTCGAACTCGACCTGTCCGGCGTCCAGCTTCAGCGGATTGAAGCCCGCGCCGGCAAGCAGGCGGCCGCGTGACCCCGGCAGCGTCAACGCAGCGTCGTCGTCGCGGGAAGACTCAACAGAGTTTTTTTTTTCGTGCGCCGCCGCGACGGTCGCTGCATCCGGGGCGGGTGAAGCGCCGGACTCGACGGCGGCAAATGCTGCAGCGGCCGGGAGTACGGTGTGGTTCTCGGCGTCGGAGGTCTGCATGCGCACGGGATCCGCGATCATCATGATGATGTCTATGATGCTGTCGGGATTTCCGCACCCCGCCTTGCGGCACAGGAAAATGCTCTGCGCTTGCGGACGGAACTTGTTCTTGAACTGGAAGTTTCCCTGGTCGTTGAAGATTTCCTGCTTGTGCAGATCGTCCAGGATCTGGTCGACCTCCGGGTCCGCATTGGGTGACTGCTCGATGCGGCAACCGTAGGTGCCGCCCAGGCTCAGCAGCGTGCGGCCTTCGGCGACCAGGACTTCGATGATGCGTACGATGGCGAATTCGAGTCCGCCGCGGGGCATGTCAGGACCATAGAACTCCAGGTCCATCAGATAGCCGTTGTCGGCATCCGACAGCGGCGAGATCAGCACCACGTTCTGCAACACACCGTCCACACGCGTCAGGAACAGGCGGTGACGCTGGTGCAAAGTACCGGCGAGGATTTCCTCGCGCGCACTGCGCACCAACGGATTGACCTTGGTCTTGCCCGCACACCAGCTATCGATGACGCGCGCGATGTCAGTGTCGACAGCGGGATCGGAACCGCAGCGGTACTCGGTCACGCTGCAGATACCTACCTTCTCGAAGGTACTGACCTGATAGCGCAGACGGCGCATGGCACCGCCTTCGAGCGTGAAGGAAGGCAGATCGACGATGCGCTGCACCACACCGAACGGTGTCGCGGTGAACGCGACTTCGCCGATGGCGGCGAGCGGCCGGTGCGACAGGATATTGAGCTGATAGCCCTTGCGTTCGCAGTGCGCCAGCAGCTCGCCGGCAACTGCCGGGAAATAGTCGCTACTGCCGGTATAGGCATAGACGAGCAGGATCTTGCGATGACGGCTGTAGTGGAAATAGCCGCGACGCTCGCTGCCGATGAACAGGTTCGGCGCGATGTGCTTGATACCGCGCGAGGCGGAACCTTCGTTCTTGCAGGTATCGAACAGCTCGCGCGCCAATGCCGCGAGATCCGGATGTGCGAGCACATCCTTTTCCAGCATCAGTATCGGCGCAGGGAGGCTGTTCGCGTCCACGACAACAGATCCACCTTGGACTTCAGGTGAGGTGCTTGCATCTTCCACAGTGGGTTGCCTCGGAAATCGCGTCAGACATCAGCGCTACTAAGGCACGCTTGCTTCTTGCAACTGCTCTGCGAAGAGCCGTGAAAGCGTGTCCATATGCTTGTCGGCGAAGTAGTTCGCCAGATCGCTGATGTTGAAGTTCTCGAATAGCAAGGTTTTCGGCAGCGTGCCGAAGTCTTTCTCGAGCCGGCGCAGGATTTTGAGCACCAGGAAAGAATCGATGCCGAACTCGCGAAACGGCGTGAATGAATCGAATGGATGCTCGGCCGGGTCCAGAGGGGGCTCGGCGGCCTCGAAAGCCTCAAGTACAACACCTCTGAGGTAAGTCTCAGTCAACTCTTGCAGCAAATCACGATCAGTCATCCGCTCCCCCGTAGTTCCACGTTAGTACGACGCGCACTTGATCCGGACCGGCGAGCATCTGCAGCCACACATCTATGCAATATGCAGCACTTTCGCTATTCGGAATTGTATGGATATCACCAAAAGTCCTAACAGGTCAAGTAAAGCGGATGCCATTCCAATGATTGACGGTGGCCAATCAAACCGCATCGAAGCGGTTAATCATTATTGCTCGAAGTTAGCATTTTTCTGTTACCGAAATTGCTCCAATATCAGAAATGTATCTTTCGAGCGTGACGGAGTGTTGACGGATGTCAAGCACACCTCAGTTGACCCCGGTGTCACTCGCCGCGCCTGCAAACCTGTCCAGCTCGCTCGTGCGCTGCGTCACAGAAATGAATCGGAGAGTCACGCCGACAACAGTGCTACGGCTTGCCGCCCCAGCCACCTTCAGTGCCGTTGGACGCCTTGCCAAACTGGCTGTAAATGCGTGACTATCCACACTTAGTCAATGACAAAGTGGCCAGCAATGGAAACGGCAACGCTTGCCCCCACCCTTCCTGGCGAGATCACGGCAACCCTCATTGACCCCGGCGCGTACGCCGACCTGCAACGCATTACCGACGCCTACGCCTGGCTGCGCGAGCACATGCCGCTGGGCGTGGCCAGGTCGCGCGACTTCGATCCGTTCTGGGTTGTGACCAAGCACGCGGACATCCTCGAAGTCAGCAAGAACAACAAGGCTTTCCGCAACGGCGACCGCGCGACGATCCTGACCGACCAGTACACCGACGCGATGGTGCGCTACCTGCGCGACGGCAGCCCGCACCTGGCGCGCACGCTCTCGCACATGGATGATCCGGATCACCGCAAGTACCGCGCACTGACGAGCAACTGGTTCATGGCGTCGAACCTGGCGCGGCGCGAAGACGCCATCCGCGGCATCGCGCGCGAGTTCATCGGAAACATGCTCGCGCAAGGCAACGAGTGCGATTTCGTCAAGGACGTCGCCGTGCACTACCCGCTGCATGTGATCATGCAGATCCTCGGCGTACCGGTCGAAGACGAGCCGCTGATGCTGAAACTGACCAAGCAGGTGTTCGGCAACCTCGACGAAGAGCAGAACAGCACCGGCAAGGCCAAGCAGACAGCGGAACAGGCACTGATGGGCCTCAGCGGCGCGGTCGAAACGTTCTTCCGCTATTTCGACGTGATCACCCGCGACCGCCGCGCGAACCCGCGCGACGACCTGGCCACGGTGATCGCCAACGGCACCATCGACGGCGCACCGATCGGCAGCTTCGAGGCAATGTCGTACTACTCGCTGGTGGCGACCGCCGGTCACGACACGGTCAGCGCGTCGACCGCCGGCGCGATCTGCGCGCTGTGCGAATACCCGGAGGAACTGGCGAAAGTGAAGGCAGATCCGGCGCTGATCCCGGGCCTGGTCGAAGAAGCGATTCGCTGGACCAGTCCCGTGCGCCACTTCATGCGCACAGCATCGACCGACTATCGCCTGCGCGACCAGGACATCCGTGAAGGTGACTGGCTGATGCTGTGCTATTTGTCCGGCGACCAGGACGAAGAAGTATTCGCCGATCCGTTCCGCTTCCGTATCGACCGCACACCGAACAAGCAGCTCGCTTTCGGCTTCGGCGGCCACATGTGCCTTGGCCAGCATCTGGCGCGCATGGAGATGCGCGTGTTTTTCGAGGAACTGCTGCCGCGCATCAAGTCCCTGTCGGCGGCTGGCGACGCCAGCCACACGAAGGCCGTCTTCGTTGGTGGACTGAAGTCATTGCCGATCCGCTTCGAGGCGGAGTGAGCCAGGGAAGTTCTGAACAAGTCCCGGCACTCCCGCCAAACGCCTGCTTTGCAGTCGCTTGGCGGCATCCCTTGACGCAAGAGAGCTAAAAATAAACTTTTTAGCGTTGCCTCAACGCAACGCGTCGGGATGATCGCTGCGCTGCACGACTCATTGCTCCCAGGGAAACAGTCCATCCTGCACATATCGCGAGATCGCGCGCAGGTTCTGCTCGTCCGTGAAGACTTCCAGATTGCCGGCCACGGCTGCGTCGCGGCCAGCCGCGAGCGACGGCTGGAGTTTCGCGGCATAGGTCTTGTAGCGCGCCAGCGCCGTGCGCGAGAGACGCCGCAAACGCATCACATGCCGGCGCAGCAAGGGCTCGCCCTGCGCTTCGCAGGCGTCGACCAGCCCCCAGTCCAGCGCGTTCCTCGCCGTTATCGCCTGAGTGCTCAACGTCAGGTAGTGCGCTTTCTGGAAACCGGTGCGCCGTATCAGGAATGGCAGCACACAGGCCGGATAAAGACCGAACAGCAGTTCCGACAGACTGAACTGGGCCGACTCGTCGGCAAGCACGATATCGCTGGCACCGATGAAGCCGAGACCGCCGGCATTGGCCTTGCCGCGCACGTAGGAAATGACCACGAACGGCCCCGTGGCGAGTTTCAGCCAGAGGTCGTACATCGGTCCCGGCCCTTCATAAGCGGCATAGGCCGGCGCGCAACCGGCGCTCACCTCGCGGAAATCCGCACCGAAACAGAACACCTCGGGCAAGCCGCTGAGCACCACAACACTGACTGACTGCTCGCAGGCGGTGAGCACCTGCGTACATTCGGCCACTAGCTGCGCGCTGATCGCGTTGTTCGCCTCGGGCCGGTGGAACTGCAGATGGCAGACCGATTCCTCGAAACGCACCTTGATGGTTTCCAGGTGCGCAAAGTCCGGCGCGGGTACTGCGGCCGACTGATTCATCCAATGTCACTCCTGCTCGTGCCAAACGGCGCCGCACTGCGGCGGCGAATCATGGACAAGACTGCCAGCACAGCGCGGTATTCATGCCACCGAAGCCCATGCTCAAGGTCAGCGCATTGGCGATCTGCGCTGCAGCACCCGCCGACCCGACCCAGTGCAGATCCGGATCAATAGGGTTGTCCAGGTTGCGGGTC
This sequence comes from Lysobacterales bacterium, assembly GCA_013298265.1. Lineage (GTDB taxonomy): Bacteria > Pseudomonadota > Gammaproteobacteria > Xanthomonadales > Rhodanobacteraceae > Tahibacter. Next base: position 4,678 of record JAAFHE010000322.1, read on the forward strand.
GGATGCAGGCGCCCGGCGCGCATCTGCAGCAGGGTTGCGATGATCTCAACGGCGCCCGCAGCGCTGAGGCCGTGACCGACCAGGGACTTGGTCGCGTTCAGATGCACATGGGACAGGCCGCATTCGCGCAGCGCGCGTATTTCAGTCTCATCGCCGACGACGGAGCCCGTGCCGTGCGGGTTGACGTAGTCGATCGCAGCGGCCGGACAGTCCGCGTGCGCCAGCGCGGCACGGATCGCACGCGTTTCGCCCTCGAACGACGGATCCGGATTGCGGTTTCCGTCCATCGCCAGGCCCCACCCCGACAACGCGGCATAGGGCGCGGCGGCACGGCGCCGGCTCGACTGCAGCGACTCGATCACGAGGGCGCCGGAACATTCGCCGTAGATGAAACCGTCATGGTCGCGATCAAACGGGCGGCAGGCCAGTTCCGGCGACGCAGCGAAACGGTCTGAACCCATTGCACCGATGGCGCGGAAACCCTGGCATTCCCAGTACGACAGATCCATCAGCGCGCCGACGGCGATGCAGGCGTCGACCTGGCCCGACAGCACCGCCTGAGCCG
>JAAFHE010000323.1 GCA_013298265.1 Lysobacterales bacterium
TGTGCGCGCAGGCGCTCCCCAACGCGTTCGGCCAGCCGGGCCAGCCAGGACAGAGCCTGCTCCAAAGTGGTCAGGTCGGTGACAAAAGTGGTCTCCGCACTGACAGATTTTTCCGCCGCTTCCGCGTCGACAGCGCGATCATCAAGCCCTCGCGCCAGCCGCTGCCAGTGCTCGGCCTGGTTGCCACAGGCCTGACGCAGACGGCGCGGCTCGGCAAAGCGCAGCTCGCCCACGGTACGTATGCCCAGGCGATGCAGGTCGGCTTCAGCCACCTTGCCTATGGTCCAGAGCCGTCCGACGGGCAGCGGATCGAGCAGCGCATGGACCTGCTCCGGCCGCACGCGCAGGAACCCATCGGGCTTGGACAGCTCGCTCGCCAGCTTGGCCAATAGCTTGTTGTGCGCCATGCCGACTGACGCAACCAGACCGGTACGGCTGAAGATCTCCTGCTTCAAGAAGCGGCCGATATTCTCGACCTCGCCGCCGAACAGGCGAAGGCTGCGCGTGACGTCCATGAAGGCCTCGTCCAGCGACAGGCCTTCGATCTGCGGTGTTGCTTCTCCGAACACGCTGAAGACCTCGGCCGAGATCTCCTTGTACCGGGCCATCCGCACAGGCACGAACAGTGCTTGCGGGCAGAGCTTCTTTGCCGTCATGGTCGGCATGGCCGAGCGCACGCCGAAACGGCGCGCCTCGTAGCTCGCGGTAGACACGACGCTGCGCGGACCCAGTTCACCGACCACCAGCGGCAGGCCGCGCCACTGCGGGTGATCGAGCACTTCAATCGCCGCATAGAACGCGTCCATGTCGACGTGGATGATGGAACGTCCGGTATGCATGTGCCCAGTTTGCCGCGCTTGACGAATTTCGTCTGCGTGCCCAGGCTCACCGGATGACCTTGCGCTTACAGATCCACCCGGACAACCCGCAGACGCGCCTGATCGGCCAGGCCGTCGCCGTGCTGGACCGCGGCGGGCTCATCGCCTACCCCACCGACTCGGGATACGCATTGGGTTGGCGTCTGGCCGCCCAGCCGGCGCAGGAGCGCGTGGCGCGACTACGAAAGCTGGACAGCAGGCATAACTTCACTTTAATCTGTCGCCACTTGAGTGAGGTCGGCGCGTATGCCCGCATGCACGATGCGGCATTCCGAATGATCCGATCCCTGACTCCTGGCCCCTACACATTCCTTCTCCCTGCGGCTGCCGATGTTCCCCGGCACCTCAAGCAGGCCAAGAAACGTTCCGTAGGCGTCCGCATTCCGGACCATCGCGTAGCACTGGCGTTGGTCGAAGCATTGGGCGAGCCGCTCTCGAGCTCCAGCCTGATACTGCCGGACGAGGACATGGCCGGCTGGGAAGTCGATGACCTGTACGACCATGTAAATTCCGCCGTCGACCTGTTTGTCGACAGCGGTTTCTGCGGCAACGAACCGACGACCGTGATCGACCTCCTGGACGACACGCCCCGGCTCGTACGCCAGGGCAAGGGCGAAGTGCCTTTCGCCTGAACACGATGGAATCGGCCTGCAGGGCCCGCATGCCGCGGTGAGCGCGGCGAACAGCGTAGAGACCAGCATCCGCTAGATGAGCACCGAGTCTGCCGAGCAACTCGCGCCCAGCGAGGGCCAAGGCATTTTCACGCCCGTACCACAGCAGCAGGAAATGCCGCTGGCGATCGTGAGAGGCCAGCCCGTGCTGCAGATGCCGCAGGATCTCTATATTCCGCCGGACGCTCTCGAAGTCATCCTGGAGGCGTTCGAAGGTCCGCTTGACCTGCTGCTTTACCTGATCCGCCGGCAGAATCTCGACATTCTGGACATACCGGTCGCCGAGATCACGCGTCAGTACGTCGACTACATCGAGCTGATGCAGAACCTCAAGCTCGAGCTCGCCGCCGAATACCTGGTCATGGCCGCCATCCTGGCCGAGATCAAATCGCGCCTGCTGCTGCCTAGGCCACCGGATGCGGAAGGCATAGAGGACGATCCACGCGCGGAACTCATCCGCCGCCTGCAGGAATACGAGCGATTCAAGAAAGCCTCGGTCGACATCGAGGCAATGCCACGACTTGAGCGTGACCTGTCGCTGGCCTCGGCCTTCGTGCCCGACCGCAGCGTCGTGCGGCTGCCGCCGCCAGTGGACCTGAAAGAACTGCTGCTCGCGCTGAAGGACGTGCTGCGCCGCGCCGACCTGACCGGGAATCATGCGATCCAGCGCGAGGCTCTGTCGGTACGCCAGCGCATGAGCGATGTGCTGGGCCGCCTCGGCGACGGCGCATTCCACCGCTTCGAAAGCCTGTTCAATCCTGAAGAAGGACGCCGCGGCATCGTCGTCACCTTCCTTGCCATGCTCGAACTGGCCAAGGAAACACTGATCGAGATCATGCAGAACGATGTACCCGGACCAATCTATATCAAAGCCCTAGTCGTCGACGGCGAGCAGCCAGCCCTGACGGCCGATGGCGATGACGCGGCCGACGTGATGGAAGTCCCTTGATGGATCCGCAACTGCTCAAGCGTGCGATCGAGGCCATCCTGCTCGCGGCAGCCCAGCCGCTGTCGCTGACTCAGCTCGCCGCGCTGTTCACCGAAGAAGAAGCTGTCAACAACGACCAATTGATCGCGGCGCTGCAGGCCCTGGCCGACGACTGCGCGGAACGCGGCATCGAACTCAAGGAAGTCGCTTCAGGCTACCGCTATCAGATCCGCGAAGACGTGCACCACTGGGTCACGCGCCTGTGGACCGAACGACCGACCAAGTATTCACGCGCACTGCTAGAAACCCTGGCCCTGATCGCCTATCGTCAGCCGATCACACGCGCCGAGATTGAGCAGATCCGCGGAGTGGCGGTGTCGTCGTCCATCGTCAAGACGCTGGAAGAACGTGAGTGGATCCGCGTCGTCGGCTACCGCGACGTGCCCGGACGCCCTGCCCTGTTCGGCACATCACGCATCTTTCTCGACTATTTCAATCTGAGGTCGCTGGACGAACTGCCGCCGCTGGCGGACATCCGCGACCTCGACGAATACGATCCGCAGATGGATCTGGCTCCAGTCATGCGTCCGTCGCTTGATCTGCCGCCTGAAGAAGAGGATGCACTACCGTCCGCGGCGGCGTCCGTTGAGGACGAAATGACAGCCGCCCACGCTACAGAAAAAATCGCGACTGCTGCTGAAACGCACGCCAGCGCCGCCGAGACCGATGACGCGGTCGATGCCGTCGCGAGCGAGACCTTTGAGCCGCTACCAGTAAGTGATGCGGGATCCGTCGTTCACGAAGCCGCCGGAGACTCCGGAGCCGAAGACGACGATGACGCAACCGCGAGCAGCGGCGCGTCGGCACAATTTCCCGTCGACGATGACCTCGCAGGCCGCGATCCACCGGCTTCCGCCCCCCTCCATTTCGATCCACCCGATCCCAATCCACCCGATCCCGATTTCCCCTCGGACGACAGCGACGTCGATCCGACCGACACCACGACGTCAGACGACGTCCCGGAGCACACCGCATGACCGCCGCACCCCGCCGCACACTCACCCTCAAGCGCACCCAGACCGACGACAACGCAACCGTCGTCGAGGAACGCCTGCACAAGGTCCTGGCCAACGCCGGCCTCGGATCCCGCCGGTTGCTGGAACAGCGCATCCAGAACGGAGAGATCTCGGTCAACGGCACGCCGGCGACAATCGGCCTGAGCGTCAAGAGCGGCGATCGCGTCGAACTCGACGGCAAGCTGTTCGTCGTTATCCGCGACGACGCGGAGCAGGCCCAGGTGCTGGTCTACCACAAGCCTGAGGGTGTGGTGACCACGCGCGAAGACCCGGAAGGCCGCCCCACCGTGTTCGAGCAGCTGCCGCGCCTCAAGGGCCAGCGCTGGATCGCGGTCGGCCGTCTCGACATCAACACCACTGGCCTGTTGCTGCTGACCACCGACGGCAACCTGGCCAATGCGCTGATGCATCCGTCCAGCGAAATAGAGCGCGAGTACATCTGCCGCGTACATGGCGAGGTGCCCGACGAGGCACTGGAACGCCTCAAGGCAGGCATCGAGCTCGACGATGGCCCGGCCCATTTCGACGACATCGGCGTGATCAGCCGCAGCGGCAGCCATTCCTGGTTCCGCGTCGTCATCAAGGAAGGCCGCAATCGTGAAGTGCGCCGGCTCTGGGATGCCGCTGGTTTCCTGGTCAGCCGCCTCAAGCGCGTGCGCTACGGCACGGTCGAGCTGCCGCGTCCGCTCAAGCGCGGTCATTCGCAGGAACTCGATGCGGAAGACACGAAGGCGCTGCGCGAGATTTGCGGCGCTACGCAGGGCGAGCCGACGCTGACCTTGCAACCGGTCATTCATCAGCGCCGCGCCAGCCAGGCCGCGGTCACCGAATACCGCCCCTCACCGCGTACCGGCCAGCAGGCATGGGTCGGCGCCGACCGCGCCGAGGCGCGCGAGCTGACACGCTTTGATCGCATCCGCGACGACGCGCCGGGCCGGCCGGGACGTGGCGGTCCACGCGGACCCAAGCGTTTCGGTGCAGGCGCAGGCGCAGGCGCTGGCGCACCGCGAGGTGCAGGGCCGGGCCGTGGCGGTCGTGCGGTCGACGGCAATACCGACAAGCCGCAGCGCCGCCCTTCAACCGGGCGCCGCGGCGCCGCGCCGGGCCAGGAAGTGGTCATGCAGCGTACCTGGTCGGCCGGCGACGAATTCAATCGCGGCGCCAACCGCGGCAGCGGCGGTCCTGGCGGACCCGGCCGCGGTGCGCCGCCGCGAGGTCCGCGCGGCGACGGTGCGCCCCCACGCGGTCCCCGCGGCGAAGGTGGCGCCCGCGATGGCGGCGGTAACCGCAACGCCTGGGGCAATGACAATCGCGGCAACATTGGCACGCGTCCACCAGGCGGCGACGACACACGCGGCAACCGCGGCGGCCTTCCCTACGGCCATCCAGGCGGCGCCGATCACGGCAATCGAGCAGAGCCTAACGGCAACCGTGTCGGTTATGGCGAACGCTCGGGTAATCGTGGACCCGGCGATCGTGGCTCCTCACCGTACGGCGAACGCACGGCGCGCGGTCCGGGCGGACGTCCCGGCGGCGGCCGGCCACCAGGCGGCAACAACCGACCGGGCGGCAATCGCCCCGCCGGTGGCGGCGGCGCAAGGCCCGCGGGTGGCGCACGTCCTGCTGGTGGCGGGCGTCCTCCAGGTGGCGGGCGTCCCGGTGGCAACCGCGGCGGCGG
>JAAFHE010000324.1 GCA_013298265.1 Lysobacterales bacterium
GCGCAACCAGCGCATCGAGCGCCCGCTGCAGCGCCGCACGATCCAGCTGCCCCTGCAGATCCAGTCCCGCACCGATGTGATAGGTCGCGCCCGCCGCCGCATCAAGCCGATCCAGAAACCACAGCCGCTGCTGCGACCATGACAACGCCAGGGACTGACTACGATCCGCACGACCGATCGGCGGCAGCGCCGATGCCGCCGCTTCACGCACCGCTCCGGCCATCCCCGCCAGCACCGGCTGCGCGAACACCGTGCGCAACGACAGCTCCACACCCAGCACCTGACGCACACGCGCTACCAGCCGCACCGCCAGCAAAGAATGCCCGCCAAGCTCGAAGAACTGATCTTCGCGGCCCACACGACCCACCGCGAGCAGCTCCCGCCAGATCCCCGCCAACTGCCGCTCCACTTCGCTGCGCGGCGCCTCGTAACCACGCTGCACCAGCGCCGAGGCCTCCGGGGCCGGCAACGCACGCCGATCAAGCTTCCCGTTCGCCGTCAGCGGCAAGGACCCCAACAGCACATAGGCCGACGGAATCATGTAGTCCGGCAACATCTCCGCAAGCGCATCGCGCAAGTGCGCTGCCGTCGGCCTATCCGCACCCGCAGCCGTCCAGTACGCGACCAGCCGGTCGTCATGCACTACCACCGCGGTCTGATGCACACCCGCCAACGCACCCAGACACGCCTCGATCTCTCCCGGCTCGATGCGATAACCACGCAGCTTCACCTGGAAATCGTTGCGGCCAAGGAACTCCAGCTCGCCGTCTTCGCGCCAGCGCGCCAGATCGCCCGTGCGATACATGCGCCCCGGCAGCTCCGCCAGCCCATCCGCCACGAAACGCTGCGCCGTCAGCTCTGCCCGATTCCAGTAACCCAGCGCCACGCCCGCACCACCCACATGCAGCTCGCCGACCGCTCCGCGCGGCACCAGACCACCCTGCTCGTCCAGCAGATGAATCTGCGTGTTCGCGATCGGCCGGCCGATGATTGACTGCTCGCCCGCATACGACTGCGTGCGATCGAATTCATGGAACGTCGAGTCGCCGTTGGCCTCGGATGAACCATAAAAATTGAACAATTTCGTATTTTCGCATTGCTCCATAAACCGCTGCGCCAACGACCAGGGCAATGATTCACCGCTGCAGACAACGCTGCGCAGTCCTGCCAGAGCCACCGGCGCCGCCTCAAGCAGGCCACGCAGCAGCGACGGCACCAGCACGAGATGAGAGACGCGTTGCTGCCCCAGCCGCTGCGCAAACGCAGCAGGATCGCGCACCTGCGTATCGTCGAATACCACGAGCTCGCCGCCCGCCAGCAGCGTCTGCAGCATCTCGGTTACCGAATCGACGAAGCCAATGCTGGTCTTGAACGCAACAACGGGATTTTCGCCCGTGATGCGCACGCAGCCCCAGAGCAGACGATTGGCCAGTCCCGCATGCGAGTTGACGACACCCTTGGCCGCACCGGTTGAGCCCGAGGTGTAGATCACGTAGGCGGGCGCCTCCGGAGGCGGCGCCAGTCCGTGGACGACGGGCGCCGCCGCACACTCGGCCGCATCGTCGCGCAGGCAGCGCAGACCGTGACGCTGCGCCAGCGACTCGAGTCCCTCCGTCACCGTGTCGCCGAACAACAGTGCCGGCTCGCTGTCGGCGATCATCGCATCGTGCCGCGCGGCAGGCAGCTCCGGGGCCAGCGGCAGATAGACCGCACCGGCCTTGAGAATGCCGAGCACCGCGCTGACGAGGGCTGCGCCGCGTACGGCACAGACGGCGACACGATCATGCGGGCGGACGCCTACGGCGACTAACCGCGCCGCGACTGCATTCGCACGCCGGTCCAGGCTTGTGTAGTCGACGCAGACACCTTCGTCGCGCAGCGCGATCCGGCCCGCATGGCGCACCGCCGCCTGCTCGAACAGCTGCGATACTCGCACCGACGGGTCGCACGGCAGCGCGTCGCCGCGACCGACCGTAAGCAGCTCACGCCGCGCGTCGTCATCGACGAACGTCAACGCGGCAAGCGCACACGACGGTGTCGCAACGAACTGTTCGAGCCAAGCAACGAACTGCCGCGCATGCCGTGCGATCGCAGCCTCGTCGAACAGCGCAGTCGCGTACTCGATGCGTCCGGCCACCCGCCCGCCGTCATCGTTGAGGGCGAGCACGAGATCGTAGGCCGTGCCGGCTGGCGCGACGGGAATCGGCATCGCCTCGATTCCCTGCAGCACCGGCTGCCGCATCCGGGGCGTGTTGTCGAACACGAACATGACCTGGAATACCGGGCTGTGCGCAAGACTGCGCGGCGGATTCACCGCTTCGACGATGTCGCTGAAGGCGACGCGCTGATGGATCAGCGCGTCGAGCACGGTCGTCCTGACCTGCCGCACCAGTTGCTCCGCGGACGTGAGCGCGTCGACACGCACACGCAGCGCGTGCGTGTGTGTCAGCAGACCGAGCACCTGCGCCGCATCCGGCGCATGCCGGTTCGCGAACGGTACGCCGACGACGATGTCGTCCTGACCGCTGATTCGCGCGAGCTGCGCCGCCCAGGCGGCAAACAGCACCATGAAAACGGTCGCGCCCTGTTCCTGCGCGAAGCGCCTCAGTGCAGCAGCCAACGCATCCGGCAGCACGAGATCGACGCTCGCAGCCGCAAAGCTCTGCAGCGCGGGCCGGCGCCGGTCGGCAGGCAATCCCAGCGCGACCGGGATGCCTGAGAGCTGTTTCTTCCAGTAATCCAGATGGGCTTCGCTGCCCGCAGCGCCGCGTTCACGCTGCAGCCATTGCCGGTACGGCACCGGTGGCTGGAGAGTCGCGACGACCGCACCCGTCGCCGCATCGTAAAGTGCCGACAGTTCCGCGAGCAGCAGCCCCGCCGACCAGGCATCGCCGACAAGATGGTGCAGCGAGACCACCAGCACATGACGCTGCGCCGGGCACCGCAGCAAACGCAGGCGCAGCGGCCTGCCTTCGGCCAGCGCGAACGGCGCAGCCGCTTCGGCAGCGATCCGCTGTGCGATTGCACTGTCCAGTGCATCAGCATCGCGCGCGGCAAGGTCGTCGCATTCCAGCGCACCGGACGACGGAGCAAGCACGCGCTGGACGAGTACACCGTCCTGCTCGGCAAATGCGGTACGCAATGCCTCGTGTCGCGCGACCAGCGCATCGGCCGCCTGCGCCAGCGCGGCAACATTTACAGGCCCGCGCAGGTCGAACGCGCCGACCAGATGAAACGCCGCTGCGGCATCGGCACCGAGCCGACTCACGAGCCAGATCTGCTGCTGCGCGGCGCTCGACACGCCATCTGCATCGCGGTCAAGCGCGGATTCGGCGAGCGCCGAGTCACACTGCGCCGCGGGCGATTCAGCGAGCCGTGCCGCGAGCGCGGCGATCGTCGGCGCGGCAAGCAGCGCCTGCGGCATCAGGTTCGTGCCGAGGTCGGCATTCATGCGCGCGAGCACGTCCAGCGCGAGCAGCGAACTCAACCCAGCAGCAAACAGGTCCTGGTCGGCGAGCACGGTGCGGCCCAGTGCAGCCTCCACGAGCGCGGCGATACGTTGTTCGGCTACCGTTGCGGCGGCGCGCGTACCTGCGCCGTCGGTGTCCCGACGCCATGACCACAGCGGCTCGAGCGCGTCATCGCGAAACAGCTGCGCGCAGCGCAGGCGTTCGATCTTGCCGCTCGACGTGCGCGGAATGCGCCCCGCCCTGACCAGCACGATCGCGCCGAGATCAAGCAGCTCGTGCTGCTCGAGCAGCGCGGTACGCACGCGCACCGGCAGGTCTTCGATGCGCGCTTCGGCGCGCATCTCGACCTCGACGACAACAGCCAGTTGCGCGGCCGCGTCGGCAGGCTCCACAGCGAACGCCGCGACCCCGTTGGAGCGGAACGCGGGATCGAGCGGCTCGATGGTGACTTCGATGTCCTGCGGATAGAAATTCCTTCCGCCGAAAATCATCACTTCCTTGCGGCGCCCCGACGGAAACAGTTCTCCGCCGTCGACGAAACCGAAGTCGCCGGTGCGCAGATAACCGCCTTCGCCGGTGCTCGCGACGGCACCGAAAGTCTCGGCGCTCGCTTCGGGTTTTCGCCAGTAGCCGGCAGCGACCGAAGGCCCGCGGAACCATATCTCGCCGACTTCGCCGGCTGCGACCGGCGTGCCGCTGTCCGGATCAACCACCAGCACATCATGCAGCGCGTCCTGTACCCAGCCGTTGGACACGAGCACGACACGGTCGTCAGCCGTGTCGGCCGGCTCGACGCGGTGTGCCGCAAGTGCGCTCTGCCTGACCGCAAGCATACGCGGCATGGTTGCGTCGGGGCCGCGCCGATGCGTAGTGACGAGCAAGGTGGATTCCGCAAGACCGTAGCCGCCGGCCAGGGCTTCGGCGCGAAACCCGCTGACCGCGAATGCATCGGCGAAACGTGCCATCGTTTCCGCACGGATGCGTTCGGAACCGTTCGCGGCGACCTGGAGACAGGACAGGTCCAGCGTGCGCTTTTCATCCTCGGAGACGAGTTCGGCGCAGGTCTGGTACGCAAAATTCGGGCCGCCGGTCATGCGTGCACGGTAGTCGCTGATGACCTTCAGCCACCGATACGGCCGGCGCATGAACACAACCGGAGGCATATGCACCGCGTGACATCCCGCGTACAGCGGATAGCAGATCGCGCACATGAGACCGAAGTCGTGATACGGCGGAAGCCACGACACGAATACATCGCCGGCGCCGAGCCAGAAGCTCGCGTGATGCAGCGCGAGGTTCGCGAGCAGGTTGCAATGGCTGACCATGACGCCCTTCGGCGAACCCGTCGACCCCGACGTGTATTGCAGGAACAGCAGGCTGTCGCGCGTGACCGGCGGTGGCGTCCAGGCGCGGGTTGTCGCGGGCAACTGGTCCGTGGCGATGAGCTGCAGCGACGAGAGTGCGCTGCCGACATCGGGAATCATCTTGACCAGGCGCTCGATCCCGGCAGCCTGTGCGAGCACCGCACGCGGCTGCGCATCGCGAACAATCAGCTCGAGGCGTGGCAAGGTGCGCGCGTTGTTCGGCGGCACGGCAGGCACGGCGACGACGCCGGCATAGGCGCAGGCGAAGAAGCCGACGATGTAGTCGATCCCGGGCTGATGCGCCAGCAGCACGCGGTCGCCAGGATCGGTCATGCTCTGCAGATGCGCCGCGAGCGCCACTGCGCGCGCTTTCAGT
>JAAFHE010000325.1:0-3621 GCA_013298265.1 Lysobacterales bacterium
CGTGGACGTCGCGCAGGACGCGCAGGCGCGCACCTCCATCGGCATCGGTGAACTCGATCGTGTGCTCGGCGGCGGCCTCGTGGAAGGTTCGGTCGTGCTGATCGGTGGCGACCCGGGCATCGGAAAATCCACGCTGCTGCTGCAGATGCTCGGTGCGCTCGGCGAACGCCTGAGCGGGCTCTACGTGACCGGCGAGGAATCACTGGCCCAGGTCGCCGCGCGCGCGCAGCGCCTCGGCCTGCCGCTGGCGCCGCTGCGTGCGCTCGCCGAGACCTGCGTGGAGCGCATCGTCGAACATGCGGCGGCGCAGAAACCGCATGTGCTGATCATCGACTCGATTCAGACCATCTGGACGGAACTGCTGACGGCAGCGCCGGGCTCGGTGAGCCAGGTGCGCGAGTCGGCGGCGAAACTGACGCGTTTCGCCAAGGAGTCGGGCATCAGCGTGTTCCTGGTCGGTCACGTCACCAAGGAAGGCGGCATCGCCGGGCCGCGTGTGCTCGAGCACATGGTCGACGCGGTGCTGTATTTCGAAGGCGAGTCCGGCAGCCGCTTCCGCGTGCTGCGTGCGTTCAAGAACCGCTTCGGCGCGGTCAACGAACTCGGCGTTTTCGCGATGTCGGAGAAAGGCCTGCGCGAAGTACCCAACCCGTCCGCGATCTTCCTGTCCGCGCATACCGGCCCGACGCCGGGCAGCGCCGTGATGGTCACGCGCGAAGGCACGCGGCCGCTGCTGGTCGAGGTCCAGGCCCTGGTCGACCAGTCGCCGCTCGCGAACCCGCGCCGCGTCGCGCTGGGCCTGGAGCAGAACCGCCTTGCCATGCTGCTGGCCGTACTGCATCGCCACGGCGGCGCGGCGGTCTACGACCAGGACGTGTTCGTCAACGTCGTTGGCGGCATCCGCGTGCAGGAAACCGCGGCCGACCTGCCGATCCTGTTCGCGATCCTCTCAAGCTTCCGCGACCGCGCCCTGCCCGACAAGCTCGTCGCGTTCGGCGAGGTCGGCCTGTCCGGCGAAATCCGGCCCGTGCCCAATGGCGAGGAACGGCTCAAGGAAGCCGCGACGCATGGCTTCCTCAAGGCTGTCGTGCCGCGCGCGAACGCGCCGAAAAAGTCCCGCATGGGAGAAATGGAAATCGTCGGTGTTGATCGGCTGAGTGACGCGCTCGACGCGATCGTGTGAAGCCTGCAGGACGCAAGCCCAAGGCAGCGGAAGGGAGCCGCCCAGAAGTTAACGAAGGCCTGAAAGACCCACGCGCTCAGACCATCCCCACCCAACCCTCCGGCCCGTTGGGCGTGCAGGGCAACCAGAACCTATGGTTCTGAACGGTTGCCCTGCCCCCCTTGAAGGGGATGGCTTTTCAACGCGTCGGTGGCGGGTTGGCTGAGCAAATCAGCTCGACGCTCAATCCTTCTTTGTCGCCTCCGGCGGCGCCGGCAGCGTGTCCTTGAACGCTTCGACCTGGATCTGCAGCCGTATACGGCCCATGCCGTTGTCGGCGTATTGGGTCATGCCGAAATCGGCGCGGTCGAATTCGCCGCTGGCGTCGGCGCCGCAGACCGGCTTCTTGTAGTACGGGTGGTCAATGCACTTGAACGTGTTGATTGTCAGCTTCACCGGCTTCGTCACGCCGCGCAGCGTCAGCGAGCCGTCGATCCCGCTCGGTGTGTCGCCGTTGAAGCGCAGCGTGCCGGCATAGGTCATCGTCGGGTACTTCGAGGTATTGAGCCAATCCTCGGTGACCGCGTGCGTGTCCATGCCGGCATGGCCGAAGTCGATGCTGCCGGACGCGATCTCGATCTTCACGCTGCCGCTGCGCGCGGCAAGATCCAGCGTGACTTCTCCCGAGCTGCGCGTGAACTTGCCGCGCCAGACGGAAATGCCCATGTGCGGCATCTCGAAGCTCGGATAGGTGTGGTCGGGGTCGATGACGTATTTCTCGGGCGCGGAATAGGCCGGTACGGCAACGACGGCGGCAACCATGGCGAGCGGGACGAACAGGCGCGTATGCAGGGACATCATGAAATTCCTCGGTGGCTGAGGCAGAAAGGTGTGGCGCGCTGCGGGTGTTCCTGCGCAGGACCGGGGGAGCATTGCGGCACGCCGCCTGCCCTGTGCACTCCTGTGAGGCGTCGAACGAGTGTGGGCGCAATCGACACGCCCGCGCCAATGGACGAGGGCGCGTGATCGGGCGCGAGGCCTGTCGGCAGGAGCGCTCATCGGCAGAATCCAAGGGGGGACGGCCATTGTCGACCGCGACGCCTTGCGCCGACCAGACCCGTGCCGCGATGCTGCGCGTCCGTCCGCTCCGGCACCGCCCATGCTCGTTACGCTGACCCTGTTGCTGATCGGCTTCTCGCTCGGCAGCGCCTTGCTGCTGATCGCCGCGAACCTCAGCGGCTATGGCGCGAACGCGCAAGGCGCGCTCGCGCGGAGTGCCGGCATCATCCTGCTGCTGGCCCTGGCCACGCTGCAATGCCTGCATGGCGGTTATCTGCTGCGCGGCGACGCCCTGTTCGCATCCACGCTCTACGCGGGGCTGCTTTACGTGGCCGCGTCAGCGTTCTATCTGTTTTTCATCGAAGCGCTGCACCCACCGGCGGCGATGAATCCCTGGCGCCTGCTGCATTTCCTGCCGGCGCTGCTCGCCGTTTTCCTGCCGCCGCGATTGTCGATTCCGCTCGCGTTCCTGGTCGGCACCGTGCATGCGCTGCTGCTGTTGCGCGTGGTCTACCGCCTGCGCGCGCAGCGGCGCCACTTCCGCCTCGAGGCCGCCGCGTTCGTGGGCTTTGCCCTGATCGCCGTCCTCGTGCTCGTGCTCGGTCTCGGGGCAACCTGGTTCGGCGAACGCGTGTTTTTCCTCGGCTATGCGCAGTTGATCGGGCTCGCGTTCTGGCTGGCGCTCTGGCTGCTGCTGCGCTTTCCCGACCTGCCCGGCCGCGCCGCCGACGCGGTCCGCAGTGCCTACGCGAACTCGACCCTGGCCCGGATCGACAGGGACGAGGCCCTGCAGCGGCTGCGCCATCTGCTGGCCGCGGAAAAGGTCTACACCGACGAGAACCTGAGCCTGTCCGGACTGGCCGGGCTCATGGCGCTGACGCCGCATCAGTTGTCCGAACTGATCAACTCGGCCTACGGCGTCGGCTTTTCGCGTCATGTGCGCGAGCATCGCGTCGAGGCCGCCAAACGCCTGCTGCTGGCCGAGCCTGAGGCGTCGGTGCTGTCGATAGGGCTGGCCGTCGGGTTCAACTCGCAGTCGAACTTCTACGCCGCATTCCGCGAGATCACCGGTGAAGTACCCGGGCGCTATCGCAAGCGTAGCGGCGGCCCCCCGCAATGACTTTCTGCGTTCTGATCATTCTGGAAATCGCCAAGCCATTGATCGCAAAAGGTCACTGAGCCCCGGCGAAAAAATCCGCTCCGTTCTTGTCATTGTGGAAGCGCGGCTTGCCCGAACCGGCCGACGCTGTGCTCCGTTGCCACAACGGAGCGTTCCGCATGTCCTGCGCCCCCACCATCACCGTGTTCTTCGACGGCTATTGCCCGGTCTGCCGGCGCGAGGTGGCCGCGTATCGCCGCCTTGCACCGGACGCTCCGGTGCGCTGGCGCGATATCGCCCA
>JAAFHE010000325.1:3631-5204 GCA_013298265.1 Lysobacterales bacterium
GCACTGCTGCATGTGCGCGATGCCGACGGCCGCCTGCGGATCGGTCTCGACGCGCATCTGTGCCTGTGGCAACACCTGCCCGGCTGGCGCCTGCTGGTGCCTGCGCTGCGGCGTTCGGCAGGGCTGCGCAATGCCGTCGACGCACTGTACCGGCTGTTCACACGCTACCGCCCAGGGCTGCGCCGGCGCGCGCGGGAGCAGCGACATGGCTGAGCGCGTCCCCTGGCAAGACCTGGTCCGGCTGAGTCCCCGCGAAGCCCTGGCCGAGATCGCCCTGCCGCTGCCGTGGCTGCTGCTCGCCTGGAGCCTCGCCGCACAGGGCTGGTCCGTGCTGGCGCTGCTGGCGGTCGCCCCGTTCTTCACGTCGGCACTGCGCCTGACCCACGACACCTTCCATCGCAACCTGGGTCTGACGCGCCGCGCCGGCGACCTGCTGCTGTTCGCCCTGAGCCTGCTGCTCGGCGGCGCGCTGCATGCGATCGAGTGCACCCATCTGCGCCATCACCGCGACAGCCTCGGCGCCGACGATGTCGAGGGCCGCATGGCCCGCTACGGTTTCTGGGCGGGGCTCGTGCGCAGCCCGCTCTACCCGCTGCTGATCCATGTCGAGACGCTGCGCCGCGGCAGTGCGCGGCAACGACGCTGGGTACGGCGCGAACTGTTCGCCGTCGCGCTGGTGCAGGCGCTGATCTGGAGCGGCAGCGATACCGCCCTGCAGACCCTGTCGCTCGCGCTCCTGCTCGCCAACGCGCTCGTACCGATGATCGGCATCTGGAGCGTGCACCGCGACTGCGACAGCGGCCATGCGCGCAGCAGCCGGCGCGGCTGGCTGCTGCGCCTGAGCTTCAACATGCTCTACCACGACGAGCACCACGCCTATCCGGGTGTGCCGGCGCGGCGGCTACCGCAACTGGCGCAACGCCTCGATGCGCGGCGCACGCATGCCGTGGCGGACGTGCTGGATTTCAGGCTGCGGCGGCCCACAGGAACGCGCGCGGCGGGACTGCTGGTGCTGACACTGCTGCTGACCGGCTGCGAGCCACGCAGCGCCGCGCAAGTGCAAATCGACGCCTGCATGCTCGTCACGAGCGCTATCGACACCGCCGAACTGCCTGTCGCCATCGCCGCGCCGGCGCGCGACACGCTGGCCGGCTCGTGCCTGCTGCGATCCGACGCCGACGCGCAGCGGCACGCACAGCTCCAGGTACACATCCACACCGGCGCGGCGGCGCGATTGCACGAGGACTCGCTCGAACGGACCTGGCGCATCACCCTGGCCGAAGCACGCAGCACCTACGGCAGCGAAAGCGAGACCCTCGCTCTGCGGCGCACGCGTGCCGGCGTCGCATTCGGCTTCGAGCGCCACGGCAGCGGACAGATCCTGTTGCAGGGCCGCGGCCTGATCCTCGAGATCAGCGGACGAGGCATGGAACGCAGCGATGCCATCGCCCTGGCCGAACGGATCTGGCGCGTGCTGCAGCGGTAGCGACGGCACTGTTCCCAGCGCCATTCCACTCGGGGCCGTGCGCCACGACCAGCGACCGGTGCTGCAGCAATATGAATTTATGCATCT
>JAAFHE010000326.1 GCA_013298265.1 Lysobacterales bacterium
TAGCAATGACTATTGCGCGCTCACGTTGCTGCGGGAGTCCGAACCTGCTCAGAAACTCGACATCTGAGCGAACACGATAGCCCGAGCTTTCCAGCCTTCCCACAAGGCGCCGGTGATGATGTTTGAAGTTGCCCGTGATCAGCTCTCGGGCGTTTTCCATGATGAACACATCAGGTAGCAGATGGGCGGCGTAATCGCCGCTGACGCCTATAAGAGAGTTCCGCGACTTGTCAATCTGGTGATTCGATGGATTCGCTCGCGAGATGTCTGTGCAAGGTGCGCATGAAATCAGAACTGATAGCTGTCGCGGTTCGAGATTCATCAGACCGGCGAGTTCGCCGGGCGAAGTCATTCCCAGATCAACATTCAGCGGACGCAGGCCGTGGTTTGCGTAATAGGTCGCGTTGCACTCGGTAGCGCCTAAACCACTCGACGGTTTTCCCACTTCAAGATCAGCGGCCGCGACGAGCTGGAACTCCCGTCTAGCGACAAAGCCTGCGGAGGTTCCTCCACCACAGCTGAACAGGTCGACTACTTGGTGAGCCACGTGCTTGTTAAGTCCATCTCGGCGTAAAGCGACAGACCAGTATGCCCAGCTGTTCCGCATTCGACCAGTGGGTGGATGACCGAAGTTTCCTAGGCGCGCTGTCCGTTGAGGCGGCGCCAGTCCTCGGCTGCCTTCGACCGCTGGGAGTCAACATACGCAGCGAGCTCGACGACGCCCACCAGCCAGGGCGATTTCTGAGTGCCTATCCTGAAAGCCGGCACTGGCAAGATCTGACGTGATGCTCTCTTCGCCGCTTCCTCTGCACTTAAGCCAAACAAGTGCGCGCACCGGTCAAGCGGTATTTGCCCAGTACCGTACTCAGCTAGCATTAAAAACATAGTGTTCATGGCTATAGAATCAGGTCGGAGTACGCGCCGACGAACTCTGCGACGAGCGGGGCAACGATTGCATTGCCGTAACCGCGGCTTCGCACCATTCGGGCGGGAGCCCCATCAACCAACGGGAATGTGCCGGGTTCAACTGGCCGGAAGGTGCCGTCACGGCATCCGATCCAGTCAGCATTTGCCCAGAAGCCGTGAAGCGGGCAGGTCCGACGCTTTCTGGCAGAGTTGCGTGATTCGGGGTTGCCCGTTTGTAGCGGTTCGGCCCGGATTCCCACTCGCTCGCAAGCATCGTCGGCCAGCCGCTTAGAGAAACTGTCTTGCGGCTGCTGTCGTTGTTGCCCGCGGCGTTGTTGTTTCCATTCTGCGGTGGCGTGCCTGCCATTGGCGTCGGCCATCCCGTCAGCTTCGCTTGCAGACTGGATATATTTCTGGGACACCCAGAAACGCCGCCGGGACAAAACCGGTAGAACAATCGGAGGAGAAGGCGGATGGGATCGCCCAGAAACTGACAGAAATTGCAGGATTCCCGGTGTCCACGAATTCGCGCGGGAATTCGCGGGTATCCAGGAGTTCGTGTCGCAGAGAACGAACTGCCGCCGTTCCAGTTCCGCGTCCGCTCAGTGCTTGCAGCTTCGGCAAAATTAGTGCCTCGTGCGATGATACCCGGCGCCCCGCGGCCGGTTTCTGGCGGTGGGCCTGATTCCCACGGAAACCTTGCTTTGCCGGCGTGTCGAGCGCCCGGCCAAGCCGCCGGATTGCAGCACTGATGAGTCAGACGGAAACGGAAAAGCCTGTGTCGTCAGTAGATTGCGCCGCGTGGCGCGTGAGCGTCGCGCCGATGATGGACTGGACCGACCGGCATTGCCGCTATTTCCACCGGCTGCTGTCGCCGCATGCGCGGCTGTATACGGAGATGGTGACGTCGGCGGCGCTGGTGCACGGCAATCGTATGCATCTGTTGCGACATAGCGCCTTCGAGCAGCCGGTGGCGCTGCAGCTAGGCGGATCGGAGCCGGCTGAGCTGGCGCTGGCGGCGCGCTTTGGCGAGGACGCCGGCTATGCGGAGATCAACCTCAACGTCGGATGTCCGTCGGACCGGGTGCAGTCGGGGCGTTTCGGCGCCTGCCTGATGCGTGAGCCGGCGCTGGTCGCCGACTGTGTCACGGCGATGCGCGCCGAGGTGCGCATCCCGGTCACGGTGAAGTGCCGCATCGGTGTCGACGAGCAGGACGACTACCACGATCTGCAGCAGTTCACCGCCGGCCTGGTCGACGCCGGCGTCGAGGTGCTGATCGTGCATGCGCGCAAGGCCTGGCTGCAGGGCCTGTCGCCGAAGGAGAACCGGGAGGTCCCGCCGCTCAACTATGCGCGGGTCTATGCGCTGAAGAAGGATTTTCCCAGGCTGTGCGTCGTCATCAACGGCGGCATCACGAGTGACACTGCCGTGATCGAGCACCTGGCGCACGTCGATGGCGTCATGCTGGGGCGCGCCGCGTATCACGATCCCTATGTGCTCGCGCGCGTCGAGCACGCGTTGTATGGCGAACCGCTGCCAGAACGTGACGCGGTGATCGAGCGGATGCTGCCGTACATCGAGGCCGAGCTGGCCCAGGGCACGGCGCTCAAGCACATCACGCGGCATCTGCTGGGGCTGTATCAGGGCTTGCCGGGTGCACGCGGCTTCCGCCGAGTGCTGAGCGAGCGTTCGCATCGCAGTGATGCGGGGCTGGAGGTGATCCGTGCAGCGCTGGAGCAACGTCATGCGCTGCTTGCGGCGGCCTGAGCGCGGGTTTGCGCTGTTCGCCGCGCTGGCCCTGCCGGTGCTGGCGGCCGCCGCGCCGGTTCGCGTCGACGGTCCGGCGCCGGAGCCGCGCGAGCGGCTTGAATGGGCTGCGCTACGCCGTTACAGCACGGCCGACGGCCTGCCGCAGAACACCATCCATGCCCTGGTCCAGGATCGTGCGGGTTACGTGTACGCCGGCACCGAAGACGGCCTGGCCCAGTTCGACGGCCGTTTGTGGACACGCATCGATCTGCCCGAACGTGCGGGCGTGCGGCCGTATGTGATGCATCTGGCGGCTACCGGCGACGGCGCGCTGTGGATAGGTACCGACAGCGTCGGACTGTGGCGGCGCGATGCCGAAGGCCGGGTCGAGCCGATCGCTGGCCTGCCGCTCGATCTGTCGCTCGAGGCGCTGCAGCCGCGGGATGCGGCAACGGTTTATGCAGGCACGCCGCGCGGGGTCTATCGCTGCGTCGTGACCGGCTGTCACCTGATTGAAGCGACCAGGAAGCTTGAAGTCGCCGTGCTGCTGACCGGCACCGGCCCGGCCGGGCCCGCGCTGTGGATCGGCACGAACGAGGCCGGAGTGTTTCGCCTCGATGATCCGGACGGTGTCGCGGCACTGTCCGACTGGCACCTGGGCAAGGCCGACGGCCTGCCCAACGACGCCGTGCGCGGACTCGCGTTCTGGGGCGGCAAGGACGGACGCGACCTATGGATAGGCACCGGCCGCGGCCTTGCGCGCCTGACTGAAAAATCGCTCGTTGTATACGATGCAAAAACCGGATTTCCGGAAGGTACGGCCGCGCCGTTGCTGCCCAGTGCCGAACGTGACGGCACACCGATTCTGCGTGTCGGCCTGGCTCGCGCGGGCCTGGCCGAGGTTCGTGAGGACGGCCGCGTGCGTCTGGTCACGCGGGCCGACGGACTGCCCGAAGACGGCGTGCGCAGTCTGCTCGAAACCGGCGAAAGTCCGCAGCATCGCGTGCTTTGGCTCGGCACAACGTCGTCCGGCGTGGCGCGGCGCGAGC
Source organism: Lysobacterales bacterium (assembly GCA_013298265.1). Taxonomy (GTDB): domain Bacteria; phylum Pseudomonadota; class Gammaproteobacteria; order Xanthomonadales; family Rhodanobacteraceae; genus Tahibacter. Next base: position 3,706 of record JAAFHE010000326.1, read on the forward strand.
CTGGCCGCTGGGCCTCGCTCGACGAGCGTCATGGTCTGCCGCATCGTGTCGTGTTCGGCGTCGGCAGCGTGCGTTTCCCCGATGGGGTGGAATCGCCGTGGATCGGAACGGTCGAAGGGCCGGCGCGCTGGATGGGCGGAACCTGGCAGCGCTTCCTGCCGCAGCCGTTCCAGCGCGCGACCGTGTTCGCCGCGTTGCGCGACGGCGCGACGCTGTGGCTGGCCAGCGACCAGGGATTGATCGGCCTTGAAGCGGGCCGTGTTCGCCATTACAGCGCCGACAACAGCCGCTTGCCGGGGCTGACCGTGCTCGATGTGGTCGCGCAGGATACGGCCGACGGCCATGTGCTCTGGATCGCGACGCGGCACGGGTTGGCGCGCCTGCGTGGCGATCGGGTCGATGCGGAGGCGCTGCCGCTCGGCGACGGATCGCCGACCGTGCGCAAGCTGCTGCTCGCGCCGGCGAACGACGCGCGCGAACGCCTGTGGGCGGCGACGTCCGACGGTCTGGCCTGGCGTGGCGACAGCGGCTGGCAGCACGTGCCTGAGGGCTGCCTGCCGAGCGCGGAACTGCTCGATATGCAGTTGCAGCGCGGACCGGACGGACGCGGCGCGCTGTGGGTCGCGAGCCGCGCCGGCATCGTGCGTGTCGATCTCGGCGCTGCGCTGCGCTGCGTGCGCCTGCCTGCGGAGGCGCGGCCGCCGGGGCAGATCTACCAGCAGGCGATCGACCCGTCGGGCCGCCTGTACGTGTTCGGCTCCGACGGCGTCACGCGCTACACCTTTGCCGATCCGCAGGCGGCCGAGCCTGCGCTGCGGCAGATTACGCGCTTCGGCATCGAGGACGGCCTGCCCGGCCTTGAGTTCAATCGCGCGAGTCATATCGACGCGCAGGGCCGCATCTGGGCCGGTGGCGTCGACGGCCTCGCGTTGTATGACCCTGGACAGGAGTCCGCCGCGGGTCCGGCCGCGCCGCTGCGGTTGCGCCAGGCGGCGACCGAGCGCGGTACACCGCTCAAGCCCGGCGCCGTGCTCGCCGCCGGCGACGACAGCCTGCGCGCCGAAGTCGCATTACTCGCCTACGAGCGGCCGCACGAGATCCGCTACAACGCCGAACTGGTTGGCCTGCGCGACCACAGCGCGGAATGGGGCAGTGCCTCGCGCTTCCAGTTCAGCCGTCTGCCGCCGGGCGACTACACCTTGCGCCTGCGCGCGCGTGACGCGTTTGCGGTGGAAGCGGAGCCGGTCGAGATTCCGTTCCGTCTGCGCGCGCCCTGGTGGCAGACGCCGCCGGCGCTGGCCGCGTTCGGCCTGGCCTTGCTCCTGCTCGGCGTGCTCGCCGGACGCTGGCGCAACGCTGCCCTTGCGCGACGCGCGCAGCGTCTGCAGCACGAAGTTGCAACACGCACGCGCGAGCTGGCCGACGCCAACCGGCGCCTCGAACACGCGTCGCTGACCGATCCGTTGACCGGCCTGTGGAACCGGCGGCATTTCGCGCTC
>JAAFHE010000327.1 GCA_013298265.1 Lysobacterales bacterium
TTCGAGTGCCGCGACCTGGAGGCGCTGGCGCGACGGATCGAGACTATCCGCTGGTCGCGTGAGTCCAGCGATCCGGATGACGACGAAACCGGCGAGTCGCGCGACCGTCTCGTGATCTAGCCCGCTTTTCTCACACACCTTCTACTGCGTAAGAAGCGCCAGTGTGATCCCAAACTGGATCGCCCGAGAGTCGATCACACATGCGATCTACCCGGTAAGGGTGTGTCGATCGCGCAAGCGATTGAGAAGGGCGCTTCCGATCCTTTCTCGACAACCTGTTGGGGGAAGTCGGGACAACTGTGCGCGATACGGCGCTTGTGCCCGGCATCTCGTCTCCCAACCGCTACAGACGCTTGCTACGCTGGTGTTTGGTCGCGACCTTGACTTCAAATCAAGGGTATCCAAAGGATCACGGTGGTGGCACGGTGGTGGCACGGCGGTGCAAGGCGTGTCGACTATCCTGCGTTGCCCCGGACTCAGCGGAATGCGGTGCGCTTTCCAAATAATTCGATGAGGTAGTGAATGTCTTCCGGTCACGATGTGTCCGAACTTTCCCCGCAGCAGCTGCAGGCGCTGGCGGATCGGCTTCTGCGTCAGCGCAAGACGGCAGCCGCCCCGACGGCGAGCATTCCGGATGAAACACCGACGGCACTGAGTTACGCGCAGGAAGCGTTGTGGCTGGTCGAGCGCCTGGGCACGGGCGTGCGCGCGTACAACGAGACGATGACGCTGCGGCTCGAAGGCGCGCTTGATGTCGGCGCGTTCGAGCGCAGCCTGTCGGCGGTCGTGGAACGGCATGGAGCACTGCGTGCGCGTTTCGTCGTGAGCGAAGACGGGACGCCGCGTCAGGTCATTGAGCCGGCGCGTCCGGTCACGCTGGAAGTGCTGGACCGGCCGGATATCGACGATGACAGGTTGCATGCCGAACTGCATGCGCTCGCCGATCGCGCATTCGATCTGGCGCAGCCGCCGCTGTTTCGGGCGACGCTGGTACGGATCTCGGCCAGCTCGCACGTGCTGCTGTGGACCGTGCATCACATCGTATGGGACGAGTGGTCGGTGCGATTGTTCCTGATCGAGTTCGGCGCGCACTACGCGGCGTTCGTGCAAGGGCAGCCGGGCCCTGGGTTGCCGCCGGTCGCGCTGCCGTACGTCGATTTCGTCGCCTGGCAGCGCGGTCACATGACGCAGCAATCGCTCGAACAGCAGCGCGACTACTGGCGCGGTTGCCTGGCCGGCGCGCCGGCGCTGCTCACCTTGCCGATCGACCGTGCACGACCGGCGCGCCGGACGTTTCTCGGCGGCAACCATTGCTTCGACTTGCCGCTGCGCGTGGCGACGTCGCTCGAAGCGAAGTCGCGCGCGGCCGGCGCAACGCTGTACATGACACTGCTCGCGTTGTACCAGGTCCTTCTGGCGCGACTGAGCGGCAGCGCCGACATCGTCGTTCGATCGCCAACTTCCGGACGTACGCATCCGCAGGTTGCCGGGGTGATCGGGCTGTTCATCAACATGCTGCCGCTGCGCAACGTGGTTCGCGGTGACGTCACGTTCGCCGCGCAACTGGAGCAGGTGCGCCTGGGTACGCTGGACGCGCTGGGCAACCAGACGTTTCCCTACGAATGGCTGGTCGCCGAACTGGTACGCACGCGCGACCTGTCCTACGAGCCGATCGCGCAGGCCGATTTCGTGCTGCGCGAAGGGCATGCGGCTGGCGGTACCCTGCCGGGCATTGCCGTGCTGCCGCTGGAGACGCTGCATTCGGGAGCGATCAATGATCTGACCTGGATCGTTCGGCCGGATGCGGAGGGAATGCAATGTGAATTCGTATACGCTACCGATCTGTTCGATCCCGTAACGGTGCAGGAATTCGGCGAACGTCTCATACGGCTTGCCGGCAGTGTGGTCGACGAGCCGGACGCACGCCTGGAACAGATCGATCTGCGCCTGCCTTACGACGAGGCGGTTGCCCGCGAGCGCTATCCGCTGACGGCCGTGCAGCAGATCCGCTGGCGGCAGATCGACGATGCGGCCGCGACGTCTGTCCCGCGCATGATCTGCGTCATCGTCGAACTGACGCAAGCCGTGGATCCGGCACGGCTCGCGCGGGCGGCGAACGCGCTGTCGGCACGAACCGAGGCGTTGCGGCTGCGTTTTGAAGTGGTCGCCCCTGGACGCGTGCTGCAACAGGTCGGTGCGAACGTACCCGTCGAGTTCTCGCAGGTGGACGTGTCCGGCGCGACGGACGTGGAAGCGGCTGCGACGGCGGCTATCGAGGCGTTCGCGCGATGCGACGCGGGCATCCTGGATGCGGCCGCCTTCGACGGTCTGCTGGTCAAACTGGGTGATGCGCGATTCCGTCTTGGCTTGCGCTATCACCCGCTGGCGCTGGATCCGGCGCAGGCCGCGGCGCTGACGCGTCAGTGCCTCGCCGACTATGCGTCGGTGCCCTCGGCAGCTCCGTCGGGCGGGTCGCTGCGGCGTCATTGGCACGCGGAGACGGAGTGGTATTACGGCCCGCGGTCGGGAATGGCGCGGGAGTTCTGGCGCAGCGTGCTGGCCGATTCGGTCGCGGCCACGTTTGCCACGGGCAGCAGCCGCCCGCCACTGTCGGCACCGGTACGGATCGGCGGCGATCTGCCGGCTGGGCTCACCGAAGCGATCGGTGCGTATGCCGGTGCGGCGGACTGCAGCGTCGCCGATATGATGTTCGCGTTGATCGCGCTGTACGTACAGCGGGCCACCGGCACGCAACGGCCGCGGGTAGGTTCGTTGGTGACGATCGCGGCGGCGCATGGTGCGATGGCGGCATCGCAGGCGTTTGTGCCGGTCGTGGTGGTCGCGGAGGCGGCCGCTGCCGTGGTCGTCAACGTGCGGAGCGTTCTCGCACAGCGAAGTCACTCCATCGAGCACGCACGCGAGTACGCGCCGATGCAAGCCGGGCTGCTCACCCACGGCGAGGTGGCGTTCCGCGTCGCGATCGACATCGAGGGCAGCACACCCGAGGCGCGCGGCGGCGTGCAGGTGCAGGTGCAGGCAGCCGACCGGCACGACCTGACGATCAGCTATGGGCTGGACGATGCCGGGCGCTGCATCGGACTGTCGCTGCGTGCCTATCCGGGTCAGCACGAAGTCTGGGAACTGGAGTCCGTGCTCGCCGCGCTGAGGAGCTTCCTGCACAGCGTGTGCACGGCGACGCCGGCGCTGACGTTGCAGCGGGCGGACCTGATGACGGCACAGGAACGCGAGCGGCTGCTGGCCCAGGTATGCGCACTGCAGAGCGTCGATGTCGGCACCGAGTGGGTCCACGAACAGTTCATGCGCCAGGCGAGCCTTACGCCGGATGCAGTCGCGGTGCGTGTGGGTGCGCAGGAGATCAGCTACGCGCAGCTGGACGAGCGCAGCAACCGCTTCGCGGGTTACCTCGTGGGGCACGGGGTCGGCGCTGACTGCGCGGTCGGGCTGTTCCTCGAACGATCGATCGAACTGCTGGTGGCGATTCTCGGCACGCTCAAGGCCGGCGGAGCGTATCTGCCGATCGATACCGAATCGCCCGATGCGCGCATCGCCTACGTGCTCGGCAATTCGCAGCCGACCTTGCTGATCACGACGGCGGCGTTCGTGCAGCGGCTGAAACCGGTCGCAGCGGATATGCTGATCTGCGCGATCGATACGGTGGATTTTTCCGACAGCCCCATCGCGCCGGTGGCGCGCGTGCACGGCGAGCATCTCGCCTATGTAATGTACACCTCTGGCTCGACCGGCCAGCCCAAGGGCGTGGAAATTTCCCACGCGGCACTGCTCAACTGCATTGCGTGGATGCAGGCGGAATACGGCCTCGGTGCAGACGATCGCGTATTGCAGAAGACCCCGTACACGTTCGACTTCTCGGTCTGGGAACTGCTCTGGCCGCTGATGACCGGTGCGCGCCTGGTGCTGGCCAGGCCCGGCGGACACCGCGACGCGGAGTACCTGTACGGGCTCATCCGCAGCGAAGGGATCACGCTGACACATTTCGTGCCGTCGATGCTGGCCGCGTTCCTCACGCAGTCGCCGACACTGGATTGTCCATCGCTGCGTCACGTGACCTGCGGCGGCGAGGCGCTGCCCGCGGCACTCGTCGAGCGCTTCTTCGCCGCGCATGCGGGCGCGCGCCTGCACAATCTCTACGGGCCTACGGAAGCCACTATCCAGGTCAGCTATTTCGAGTGCCTGCGCGAGTCGGCGTCGATCGGTGTGCCGATCGGGCGTCCGATGTGGAACACGCGCCTGTACGTGCTCGACGAACAGCTGCAGCCGGTTCCGCTCGGCTTTATCGGCGAGCTCTATATCAGTGGCGCCTGCATTGCACGCGGCTACCGCAACCGCCCTGACCTGACGTCGGATCGTTTCGTCGCCGACCCGTTCGCCGGTACGGCGACCGCCCGCATGTATCGCACCGGAGACTTTGCGCGTTATCGCGCGGATGGTCTGCTCGACTTCCTCGGCCGCTGCGACCAGCAGGTCAAGATACGTGGCGTGCGCATCGAACTCGGGGAAATCGAGGCGCTGCTCGTACAGCACGCGAGTGTCAAGGAAGCCGTCGTGCGGCCGCTCGCACGCGATGGCGACGTACGCCTCGTCGGCTACGTGATTGCCCGCGACGGCATGAGCGTAGCGCCCGATGCGTTGCGCATGCATCTGAAGCAGCACCTGCCGGAGTCCATGGTGCCGTCCGCGTTCGTGTCGCTCGCGGCATGGCCGGTGACGGCCAACGGCAAGCTCGATCAGCGCAGTCTGCCGGCACCCGATTCCAGCACACAGTCGGCTCGCGAGTACGAACCACCGCAGAGCGGCACCGAGGCGAGTCTCGCGTCCATCTGGTCGCAACTGCTCGGTGTCGAACGTGTCGGACGCCGCGACAACTTCTTCGAACTTGGCGGGCATTCGCTGCTGGGCATGCAGGCCATCGCCCGCGTGCGCGCGCGGCTCGAGGTTCCGGTGCCGTTCGAGGCGCTGTTCGAATGCCGTGACCTGGAGGCACTGGCGCGGCGCATCGACGCGATCCGCTGGTCGCGGGAGACCGGTGACAGTAGCGACGACGACGTTGGCAATTCGCGCGAGCGGCTCGTACTCTAGGAGGTTGTTGAGAAAGGAGCAGAAACTCCTTTCTCAATCGAACGGCGCAAGCAGAGCTCGCGCACGTTCTCCGAT
>JAAFHE010000328.1 GCA_013298265.1 Lysobacterales bacterium
GAAGCCCAGCCGCTGCTGCACGCTGCCGGTTTCGTTGGTGATCGCATCGAGCGAGCCCAGCGCATCGCGGAACAGGTAGGCGTATTGGTTTGCCGGTGCGGCGCTGGTCGTCGTGATGACGAGGTAGGAACCGACGTAGCGCTTGGTCGTGGTCAGCGAGCCGTCGCTGCGGATTTCCACATTGCCGACAAAGTACGTCGTGGACGCAGCACTGCCGCCACCGCCGCCGGCACAGGCCGCCGATTCAAAGCCGCTGCAGAAGATGCGGTCGGCGTTGACCGCGCCGTCCACCCGCTTCCACATCGAGCGATCCGGTGCGTATTTGAAGCTGACCGCGGTGCTCGCGGGGTAGCCGTTCGTCGTGATCGTCTCGGGCAGGTCGTAGCCCGTGTAGGCAATGGTTCGCGTCAGGTTACCGGGGTAGCGCGCCTGGATCAGGTTGCCGTTGGCGTCGTAGCAGTAGCGGTTGGCGTCGAAGCTCGCCACCGCATGACGCCCGGCGTTCTGCGTGCAGCCGGCGGTTCCCGCCGCACCGTAGGTCCAGGTCGAGGTCGTGCTGCCGACGGTGCGCGTCTTGATATTGCCGAGCTGATCGTAAGTCAGCGTCTGCGCCTGGTTCACCGCAATGCCGTTCAGGCGCGTCAGCGTGACCGTGCCCAACCGGTCCAGGTTGTCGTAGGCGAAGTCCTCTTTCAGGTCGTAGCCGCTGGTTCGATTCCAGCGGCTCGTTACGTTGGTGTGCTTGTCGTAGGTGTATTGCCAGTCCTGCACGGCGCTGGCACCGCCGCTGTTGCCCGTGACCAGCAGCAGCATGCGCCCGGTGTTGTCGTCGTAGGTACGTGTCGTCAGGAAACTGGCGCTGTTGTGGTAGCGCTCCTGCCGCACCTGACCGCGCGCGGTCAGGGCCATCACTTCGTTGTAGACCTGGCCCGTGCCCGTGTCGGTCGTGATGACGGGGTAGGCATCGGCCGAGTATTCGGTCTGTTCGCCCGCCGTCGCCGCCGCGCTGGTGTTCGGTGCGAAATGCTGGAACAGCCGGCCGAACTCGTCGTAGGTGATGCGTTCCGTGTAGGCCGTGCCGTCGAGCGTCGTAACCGAGGCCAGCAGCCGTCCCTGTTCGTCGTAGCTGTAGCTGCGCGCGTAGCCCGCGCCGTTGCTTTCGGTTCTCGGAACGCCGTTGATCTTGGTGCCCGCTGTCGGACGCAGCGCGGTGTCGTATTCCCAGACGCTGGTCGGCTCGGCGGTGTTGCCGCCGGGTGCCTGACGTTCTTCCGTGCGTTTGATCAGGCGGCCCAAGGCATCGCGATACACGGTCTGTTTCTGGCCTTTGGCGTCGATCTGCTCGACGAGTTCGCCGAGTGCGTTGTAGCGGTAGGTCCAGCTGCCCTTGTCGGGATCGGTCATGCCGGTCTTGCGGCCCAGGCGGTCGTAGCTCAGCGTGGTCGCGATGGCCACACCCGCGGAATCGCCGTTGCTGGGCGTGCGCCGTACCGCGGTCAGGTTGCCGACGGCGTCGCGGTCGTAGTTCACGACGAGGCCGGCCGCGTCCTTGGCGGACACGAGTTCGTCCAGCGCGTTCTTCGACCGCTCGCTGGGGAAGCTGCGCGGATTGATGGTTTCGGTCTTGAGCTTGTCGAACGTGGCGACCGTCGAGCTGGCGCCGTTCACCGCCTGCTCGGGGTGGTCCACCAGGGTCGGCCGGCCCACCGGATCGTAGTTCGTGACGGTCTGCGCCGGAGCGGCACCGAGCGGCGCGCCGGCGCGGTTGCTCAAGCCCTGCGCCGCCGTGGGATCGGCCGAGAAATACGGCACCGTCGTGGTCTTGGTGCGGCCCGTGCCGTCGTAGGTCGTGGCCACACTGGACCAGCGGTTGAGGCTCGCGGAATCCTTCTGGTAAACCCGCGTCGTGGTCAGCACCGGTCGGCCCAGGCGATCGAAATACCCGTACTGCGTCGGTGAGGCGCTGTAGCCCGCGCTGATGCCCGTGGACGCCACGCTGCTGGTCGTAACACGGAAGATGGCGCCGGCCGGGCAGTTGGCGCGCGGCGCGCCAGCGGGCACGTCCGGCACCACGGCTGCGTTCACGTCTTGGCACCAGGTGTAGTTGCTAACGGCAAAGTTACCGGTGGTGCTGGTCTCGAAACGCGCCCGGCCCAGATAGCCGTAGGCGAAGGTCGTGATCATGCCGGTCGAGGACACGCGGTTGAGCGGATCGCCGAACGCGTTGCGGTTCATGACGATGGCGTTGCGCGCGGCCCCCAGCGTGAAGGCGCCGCCCGTGACCGCCACGCCGGTATACATAGCAACATTTTCATCGTTCTGACCCACGGCCGTGGGCGAATAGAACGGGGCCAGCGTGTACAGCGTGAAGCGCCCCTTGTCTTCGTAGACGGTCTTGCCGTAGCGCTGCACGCGCGTCGGATCGCTTTCCCACTGCCGTTGCTGGAAGCCGGACAGACTCGTGCAGGCCGCGCGGTTGGGATAGGTGGCCGTGTCGCACTGATATTGCGCGGTACGGTTGCCGTCGTCGTCGAGCACGTAGTCCGTGCGCAGGTTCAAGCGCTTGCGCAGGTTCGCATCCGGTTCGTCGTTGGCCTCGTAAGGGCCTTGAATCTCCGCGTTCAGCAGCAGCCGCGTCGCGTCGTACTCGAAACTGGCGCGGCGGCGCACCGCCGTTGTGCCGGGGCGGCTGCTGTCCACGGTGGAAATCGACAGACGGCCCAGGCGGCGGCGTTCGGTGTTGAGACCGCTCGCGCAGCCGCCCGGCGTCGGCGGGCTGACCGTGCAGCCGTAGATATTGCTCGTGGTCTTGGTTTCGTCGGTCAGCAGCGAACCCGCTCCATCGACGTGGCGCGAGGTCACGGTCGAACTGGTCAGGTTGCCGTAACCGTCGAAGACGAAGGACGAGGCGATCTGGAAGCTCAATTGACCCGCTGTCGCGAGATCGAACTTCTGTTCATCGGTCGATGAGGCGTAAACGTGCACGGCCTGCCAGACCGCAGGGTTGAACGCCGCTGTGGTGGTCCAGACGGTGGCCGAGTCGTTGAGAACCTGCCCGCCGACGCCAAGCAGCCCCGGCGTGCTCGGCGCGACCGGGCAGCCGGTCGGGCCACAGCCGGCGGGCGGCTCGCGGAAGCAGCCAGCGGCATTGGGGTTGGCTGCACAGGGATCGGGCAACGGCGCCGACAGTTTTTCCACGACCGTACGCAGCGGCCGGCCGGTGTAGGGAAAATCCTGGCGGTATTCGGTGGTCGTGACCAGGAAGTTCTGCACGTCTTCGGTGCGGACCTCCTGAAAGCCCAGAAAACCGCGGCCGCCGGCCTGCATGCGCGCACCGCGGTAGTGGTAGCGGACCTCGCTGGTGGTCAGCGGGTTGGCCTCCGTTGGCGCCGACTGCGCTGCGCTGCGTACCACCCACAGCGACGAGAACACGTCGAACACCGGCGCACCGCGCCCCCAGCTCTTGCTGGGCGCGTCGAACGCGCGCTCGTAGACGGAGACGTAGGGCAGCGGCGCGTAGCCGATGGTGTGCACCGCGCCCAGGCCGTTGACGATGTAGGTGATGAGGTCGTTGCCGCCGAAGGTCAGGCCGCCCACCGCAATGCTGATGCTGTTGGTGGACATGCGCACCAGATCCGTCACGCCGTCACCCGTCGCATCGATCAGAAAACTCGGCAGGCTCACGGGATTCTGGGCGTCGGAGGTGGCGTTGCCGACGCCCGCTTCGGCACCGAAGTTCGACAGCCCGAAGCGGCGCGCTTTCAGGGGGTAGCGCGGCGAACCGCTGCCCAGATCGACGGCGTAGAACAGATCGAGCTTGCCGTCGCCGTTGACGTCGAGCAGCTGGACGCGCGCGGCCAGATCCAGGGTCAGGGCCAGGCCGGTGGCCTGCTCCGGCAGCAACCGGTCCTGGCCGGCCGGTGCCGCCGTGCCGCGGTTCAGGCGCAGGTAGAACGTGCGCTGCGAACCGTTGCTGCGCTGGTAGACCGCATCGGCCTGGCCGTCGCCGTTGACGTCCGCGAGCTGATAGTCGCCGCCGGCGCTGGACAGCCCGCCGGTGTTGCTCACTTCACCGAGGTTGGTGTCCACCGCGAAGTACAGGCGGCCGTTCGGCTGGATGCCGGCGTTGCGGTAGGTGTACCAGAATCGCTTGCAATCCAACGCCTCGACGTCTTCGGGGACACCGGTCGAGGGTAGGTAGCCCTTGGCGCCTTTCGCTTGCGGGCGGTTGGCGCCGAGCGGGCAGGCGTCGCTGGTCGGCCCTTCGAACGTGACCTTGGCCATCAGGTCCGAAGCGCCGTCGCCGTCGATGTCCGCCGACGGCGGGATGCCGTTGCGCGTGCTCGCGAACGTGAGGCCGACGTCGGTGTAGTTCGCCGGCGGCGGCGGGCTCTCGAAATCGACGCCGGTGTCGCTGGCCGTGAACGCGTAGGCGATGGAGGAACTGGCCGCGCGGCGCAGGAAGCGCGCGTTGACCGCGATGCTGGGCGAGCCGCGCAGGAAATCCGGCAGACCGTCCGCATCGAGATCGATCAGGCGGCCGTCGTCCATGCTCGTTGCGGACATGCCGGTGGCGGTCGAGGTAAAACCGCTGTAGGTCCAAGTCGTCCCGTTGTTGAGCGCCGGGTGGATGACCCAGGCCGTGCCGTTGCCCGCGAGGACGTCGTCGCGCCCGTCGCCGCTGAAATCGTAGACGTGCCAGAGCGTCTCGAAATGCTGCGGGCGCAGATCACCTCCGCAACCCGGCACGTTGCTTTGTGGCGGGATCGGTGGCCGGCTGAGGTAGATCCCCGTCGCCGTCGGTGCGGCGTAGCTTGGTCCGCTGAGGTTGGCCGTGGCCAGCGAGGTCATGAGCTGGAAGCGCGTCGCGCCCGAACCGCTGCTGTCGCAGTTGCCGTCCTTGAGCCAGATCAGATCCTGGCGCCCGTCCCCGTTGACGTCGGCCACCTTGAAGTCGATGGCGTACTGCAGACCCGCGTTGTAGGACGCCGACACTGGTGCGTTCGGAAAGCCCTGGACTGCACCGAGGTTGCTGTTCCAGGTGAAGCGGGTGCGCGGATAACACACCTCGCCGCTGCTTCCCGGCGCGCATTCGCGCAGCGCCGAAACGGTCTGCCGCCCGCTCGCGGTGGGCGTGCCGTATTCGAGGTAGTAGCTGCGCACGACCTGCTGCGCGTCCGGCGTCGCC
>JAAFHE010000329.1:0-1736 GCA_013298265.1 Lysobacterales bacterium
CCAGCGCTCCAGCGCGAGCGCGGCCAGTCGCGCCAGGACGTGTTCACGCTCGGTTTCACCGGCCGCATCGGTCGCCACGGGCAAGGGCATCGCATCGAGATGGCTGCGCAGGCTGCGCGCGCGAAAGCGCGCGCTGAGGCTCAACGCGTCGGCCGCGCGCCGGTGGCTGCCCCGCGCGTCGACGTCGCTCATCAGCAGCGACAGCAGGCCGACCTGCGCGTCGCGCTGACCGGCCAGGAAAGTCGCACGCTGCTCCAGGTCGAAAACAAACGAGCCCGCCGCGTCCACCGCATCGACGGCTTTGCGGTAGGCCACTTCGGCGGCGGCGTTGTTCCGCTGGGCTCGCAATGCGTCGGCAACGAGCGTCTGCGCCTCGATGTGCTGTACCTGCGTGAGGCGTGCGGATTTCAATGCCGCCTCGGCGAAGCGCTGCGCCTGCGCCGCGTCGCCGCGCTCCAGCCACAGATGGCCGAGCTCAACGCGGGCGCGGTCACGCAGATCGTCGCGGTCGATAGTGGCGCTGCCGTCATGGGCCTGCTGCGCGGCGTTCAGCGCGGCCTCCGGCTCGCCGCTGCGCCGGTAGATGCGCGCGGCACGTAGCTGGCTGTCGACGACGAGCTGTGGCCCGACGGTCGTGGTAACCGCCCTGGCCACCGACACCGCGCGCTCGACCGACGCACGCGCCTCGGCCGGCTGCGCATTGGCCAGCTGTGCTTCCGCCAGGCGCGACAGCGTCGTTACAGTTTCGTCCGCTCGGTTGAGTTTGTCCGTCAATTCCAGGGCGCTCTTGAGCAGGTCGACGGCGTAGGCGGTGTCACCCAGCAGCATGCGCACGGCGCCCTGGTTGCGCAGCGCGCGCACCTGCCCCTGCAGGTCGCCCGCATACGCGGTGCCGGCGCGTTCGAAACCGTCCAGGGCCTGGGTCAGACGGCCGCGTCCGAACTGCACCAGTGCGAGGTTGTTGAGCGCGTCGGCGCTGCCGAGATTGTCGTGGAAGGACTGCGAGCGCTGTACCGATTCCTCGAAGTAGCCGGCGGCACGCGCCGTATCGCCGAGCTGCCAGTACGCGCCGCCGAGATTGTTCAGTGCCTTGGCGATGCGCTGCCCGTCGCCGCTGGCCTGGGACAGCGCCAGCGCGTCTTCGTAGCAGGCACGCACGGCAGGGCCGCTGTCGCTCAATGCCTCGCTCAGGCAGATGTTGTTCCTGATCAACGCGCGCAGCAGGGTGTCGTCCACGCCGTCCAGTGCGGCCAGCGCCTCGCGCAGTGCCGGCAATGCCCGCGTCGGGTCGCCCATCCGGTAGTGGTGCATGCCGAGGTTGTTGAGCGCCGAAGCCAGGCCGCGCGGGCTGCCGAGCCGCCGCCACGTCGGCAGCGCCTCGGTCAGCGCCACGATGGCCGCGGCGCGGTCCGACTGACGCGCGAGGATGCGTTCCTGCAGACCGACGCAATGCACGTAGCCGCGTTCGTCGGCGGCGGCACGCCGGTCGGCGCACAGGGCGGCCGCGCGCGTCGCGGTTTCCGGCTCGCGCATGAGCTTTCGGTCGTTGAAGCGCTGGACGAGCGCGGTTTCTTCCAGATCCAGCGCGAAGCCGCGACCGGCCGCGGCCGGATCGACCGCGTCGAGTTCCAGCCGGACCTTGCCGGCCGGCGACCCCATGCGCGGGGCACGCAGGCGCAGCCGTAGCTGCGGCGCGGCGTCGGCCAGCGCGACGCGGTGTTCGCCCCAGCGCAGCA
>JAAFHE010000329.1:1746-5180 GCA_013298265.1 Lysobacterales bacterium
CGATGACGCGCAGGCGCAGTGGCGGCGCTGCGGCGACGGCTATCTCGATGTAGTGGTCGCGGTCGGCGTCGGGCTGCAGGTCCAGGTCCAGCGGAACTCCCGGATGCAGCGTCGTCATTGCCGGATCCGGCGCGGTCTGCGCGGCGGGAGCGGGCGACGGCGGATCCGACGGCCACGGCGGCAGCCAGGCCAGGACGGCGCCGGCGACACAGACAGCCAGCGCCGTGCCGCGCCAGGCACGCGCGCGGCCGTCGTGAATTTTGTCCCTGGCTGGCGGCTGCACCTTGCGTTCCGTCCCCGGCGCGGTGTCGTCGCCCGAGTTTACCCATGTGCACTGCCTTCGGGCGCCGCGCGCGGGCATGGCCCCGGCCCGGCTACAATCCGGCCCTATGCCCTCCTTCGATATCGTTTCCAAGCTCGACGCGCACGAAGTCTCCAATGCGGTCGACCAAGCCAATCGCGAGCTCGACAAGCGCTTCGATTTCCGTGGCGCCGACGCCAGCTTCGAGCTGGCCGACGGCGTCGTCACCCTCAAGGCCGACGCCGAGTTCCGCCTCAAGCAGATGCAGGAAGTGCTGTTCCAGCGCCTGGTCGCGCGCGGCATCGACATCCGCTGCGCCGATGTGGCCGACCCCGAGACCAACCTGTCCGCGGCGCGGCAGAAGGTCACGCTCAAGCAGGGCGTGGACCAGCCGCTCGGCAAGAAGATCATCAAGCTGCTCAAGGATGCCGGCCTGAAAGTGCAGGCGCAGATCCAGGGCGACCAGCTTCGCGTCAACGGCAAGAAGCGCGACGACCTGCAGGTCGCCATCGCCTTCCTGCGCAAGAGCGAGGACATCGACATGCCGCTGCAATACGAAAATTTTCGCGATTGACCACGGCCATGCTCGAAGTCACGCCGCAGATCCACATCCACGACGACGAGCTCAGCGAGAGCTTCGTGCGTTCGTCCGGCCCGGGCGGGCAGAACGTCAACAAGGTCGCCAGCGCGGTGGAACTGCGTTTCGACGTGGCCAACTCGCCCTCGCTGCCCGATGCCGTGCGCGCACGGCTGCTCGCGCGGCGCGACCGCCGCCTGACCGACGAGGGTGTGCTGGTGATCTCCGCGAGCCGCTTCCGCGACCAGGGCCGCAACCGTGAGGACGCGCGCGAGCGCCTGGCCGAGATCGTTCGCGCCGCCACGGTAGTGGCGAAGAAGCGCATCGCGACCAAGCCGAGCAAGGGTTCGCAGGAACGCCGTCTGCAGGAAAAGAAGACCCGCTCCGTACACAAGGCCGGCCGCGGCAAGAATTGGAAAGACGAGTGATCGAGCAGCATCTGCCCTACGCCGGCACGCGGCCGTCGCAAGTTCCGTTGTCGCCGCAGACGCCGCTGCGCCGCTTCTTCGCCTGGCTGCTGCGCTTCTGCGGCTGGAAACTCGTGGGCCAGTTTCCGGACATTCCCAAGCTGGTCTTCGTGGCTGCGCCGCATTCATCCTGGTGGGACGGCGTCTGGGGCCTGATGTTCAAGGCCGCCATCGGCCTGGACGCATCGTTCATGGCCAAGAAGGAACTGTTCCGCGGTCCGCTGGGCTGGCTGCTGCGGCGCATGGGCGGCATCCCGATCGAGCGCAACGCCGCCAATGGCGTGGTCGTGCAGATGGTCGAGCGCTTCGACGCGAGCGAGCGCCTTTGGCTGGGCATCGCCGCCGAAGGCACGCGCAAGACGGTGACGAAGTGGAAATCGGGATTCTGGCAAATTGCGCGCGAAGCCGGCGTGCCGGTCATGACGCTCTACTTCCACTATCCGGAGAAGACCATCGGCATCGGCCCGGTATTCGAGCTCACCGACGATCGCGAGGCCGACATTGCGCGCATACGCGAGTTCTACCGGCCGTGGCGCGGCAAGAATCGAGGCGCTTGAGAACAGGAACGAGGCAAGAGAAGTGAGAAAAGAGTAGCAGCAGCGAGCTTCTACACGGTTTTCTTACTCCTCTTCACTCTTTCCCTGTCTGCTGTCGTCGTACTGTCATCCGTGGCCTGCACGCTTGCAGACATGACCGCTCTGCTGCTGGCCTTACTCTGCCTGACCCTCGCCGGCTTTGCCTGCGCGGCGGCGTGGAGTCGCAACGAACCCGGCCATGCGCGCCGCTGGGATGCGGCCTTCGCCTTCATCGTCGGTGCCGCGGCCGCGGAACTGGTGTTGCTGGCCTCGCCGTTGAGCATGATGTTCCCCTGGGCCGCGGCGCTTGGCCTCGTGTTTCCGATGCTGGCCGGCCCGTTCTGGTGGCGCAGCCGGCATGGCCGCCAGCACTGGTCGTGGCGGCGCTGGCTGCTCCAGCTAGTGCCAGGCATCACGCTGCTGCTGTCCATGATCGCCACGGTTGGCGGTTTCGACGCAACGGGCTGGTCGGCGGATAACCTGCCGTCGATCGCCGTGGTAGTGGGCGCCTCGGTGCTCAATCTCGCGGTCGGCGCGGTGCGCTGGCCGGGTCCGCGACGCACGGCCGGACGGCGCCTGATCCTGCGCTGAGCATGTCCTCACCGGTTTCGCCGCCGGCCCCGTAGGGAGCTGTTTCACGGGAGCAACCCGTTGCCGGCGCGGCACGCTTCGCTACGTTCGCCTTTTCATGCCCTCGGCGTCTTTAGCCCGGATTTCTCACACCCTTCTGCTGCGGCCGCCGACAGAGTCGCCCTGACGCGCGCTGCTCCCTCGTGTTGGCACGACGTAGCGTCGGCAACGCCTTCGCCGTCACTGAAGTCCGCGGTGCGTGTCAGGGCGGCGTCCCGACGGCCGCGCTACAAACGGGTATGAGAAACGCGGGCCAAGCCTGCTCATCATCGGAGACGGTGCTGCTCAGCTCCGTCATCACTGCATGCGGGGAGCAAGCCGAATTTGGGTGTGCTGCAAAGCTCAATAGAACCGAACGGCCAGCAACGCCGGGAGACCGGCGTAGAAGGCGACGCGGCTCAGCATTGCCAGTGTGCGGCGCACCGCGCCCGCGCGCGCCGGCCAGGGCAGTGCCGCCAGGTGTCCGGTCTCGACGACGATGCGCAGCACCGCGGCGAACATCATCAGGCCTATGGACCATGCGGCCCACCAGATCAGCAGTCCGGTGAACCACGCAGCGAGTCCATAGGTGTAGTACTCGCCGAAGGTGCCGCCGAAGGCGATGTGCTGGTGCAGACGGAAAGCCGGCAGCGCCGGAAGCAACGGGAACAGCGCGAACTTGACCAGCGGATGATCGAACCGTGGCCAGGTCGCGAGCGAGCGCGCCGTGGCGTAGTCGGCCATGCGTGTCGAGACCGCACCGGCCAGGCGCACGGGAGATCCGGCATCGGTCAGCGCGTGCAGCAGCGCGTGGATGTCGGCGATGGCAATGCCGTGGACGAAACGAGAACCGGAAACGAGCCCGAAGTCCATGCCAGTGCCAGGCAGAGGGATGCGCCACGCCT
>JAAFHE010000033.1 GCA_013298265.1 Lysobacterales bacterium
CAGAATAGGCGGCCTAGCGCCGCTCGACTGTGGCCGCACCGCCTGACCTGCGATTACCCACGCCATGCTCAATCCCGCCCAACGCGCCGCCGTCGACTACTGCGATGGCCCGCTGCTTGTACTCGCCGGCGCCGGTTCGGGCAAGACCAGCGTCATCACGCAGAAGATCGCCCACCTGGTGTCGCGCCGGAACCTCCCCGCGAAGAAGATCGCGGCGATCACCTTCACCAACAAAGCCGCGCGCGAAATGCGCGAACGCGTCGCCAAGCTGGTTTCCTCCGACGCGGCGAGCGAGCTGACCGTCTGCACCTTCCATGCGATGGGACTGAAGTTCCTGCAGATCGAGCATGCCAAGCTCGGTCTCAAGCGCGGCTTTTCGATACTCGATGCCGACGACGGCGAGTCCATCATCAAGGACCTGCTGCCCAAGGCGCTGAAGAACGACCAGCTATGGGCGCTGCGCAACCTCGTTTCGACGGCCAAGAACAACGGCCTTGATCCCGCGCAGGCCATCGCCGCAGCCCGCAGTCCGCGGGAGCTCGAAGCGGCGCAACTGTACGAGGGCTACCAGCGCCGTCTCACCGCGTTCAACGCGGTGGACTTCGACGACCTGATCCGTCTGCCGCTGACCTTGCTTGAACGCGACGAAGAAACACGCAGCGCATGGCAGGAACGCATCCGCTACCTGCTCGTCGACGAATACCAGGACACCAACTCGGCCCAGTACCGCCTGATCCGCAACCTGTGCGGGCCGCGCGGCGCGTTCACCGCGGTCGGCGACGACGACCAGTCGATTTATGCATGGCGCGGTGCGAACCCGGAAAATCTCGACGATCTCGCGCGCGACTATCCGGCCCTCAAAGTGGTCAAGCTCGAACAGAACTACCGCTGCGGCAAGCGCATCCTGCGTGCGGCCAACAAGCTGATCGCGAACAATCCGCACAAGCACCTCAAACAGCTGTTCAGCGAACTGCCCGACGGCCCGCCGATCCGCGTGATGGAGTGCAAGGACAGCGAGCACGAAGCTGAGCGCGTCGCCGCCGACCTGACCCATCTGGCCGAGAAAAACAAGGCCACCTGGCACGAGTTCGCGATTCTCTACCGCGGCAACCATCAGTCGCGCGCGCTGGAAAAAGCACTGCGCCTGGCGCGCGTGCCGTACCACATCAGCGGCGGCACCGCCTTCCTCGATCGCGGCGAGGTCAAGGACATCCTGGCCTACCTGCGCCTGATCTCGAACCCCGAGGACGACTCGGCATTTTTGCGTATTGCTAATATTCCACGACGCGACATTGGTGCTACGACGCTGGAGAAGCTCGGCGAAATGGCCCAGCAGCGCCATGCCTCGCTGCTCGAAGCGGCGCAGAGCGACGGCGTGCTCAAGCAGCTTGCGCCGCGTTCGGCCTCGTCGCTGGCCGGCTTCGCCGACCTCATCACCACGCTGCGCGCACAGTCGCGCCAGCTCGGCGCGGCTGATCTCGTCGAGGAACTCATCCGGCGCACGCACTACGCCGAGCACCTGATCGCCGAAATCAAGGATCCGGCCGCGCGCCAGCGCCGCCTGGACAACCTGACCGAGCTGGCCGAGTGGTTCCGCGCCATGCAGAAGGGCGCGAGCAGCGCGGGCGATCTCGCGGCGCAGCTTGCGTTGCTGACGCATTCCGACCGCGACGATCCCGGCAACGCCGTACGCCTGATGACCCTGCACGGCGCAAAGGGCCTGGAATTCCGCTTCGTCTTCATCGTCGGGGTGGAGGACGGCCAGCTACCGCACGAAGGCAGCATCGAGGAAGGGCGTCTCGACGAGGAACGCCGCCTGATGTACGTCGGCATCACACGCGCCAAGGAGCGCCTGTGCCTGAGCTATGCGGCACGCTCACGCCGCTTCGGCCAGATCCTCAAGAACGACCCGAGCCGCTTCCTTGCGGAAATTCCGCCCGACGATCTGCATTGGGACGGCCGCGACGCGGAGCAGGACGCGCAGTCGAAGAAAGACGTGGCGGCGTCGCATCTCGCCCGGCTCGCAAGCCTGCTCGCCGACTGATCGTCCTGCGCCGCTCGGGACGCGGTGCGGCTGCAGGCTACAATCGGCGGTCCTTGCGTACCGGAACCGTCCCGCGATGAAACGTTTCGCCGCCCTGTTGCCTCTGCTGCTGCTGCTCGCCGCCTGCGCA
The DNA here is from genome assembly GCA_013298265.1 of Lysobacterales bacterium. Taxonomy (GTDB): domain Bacteria; phylum Pseudomonadota; class Gammaproteobacteria; order Xanthomonadales; family Rhodanobacteraceae; genus Tahibacter. The sequence goes on from JAAFHE010000033.1 coordinate 2,175, forward strand.
GCCAGTCCGCCGCGCACCGCCGCTCCGCTTGAACCGGGAGCGCCGCCGCCGCAGCAGCTGACCTATGCGGAAACCAATCTCAACGCGACCCTGTGGGCACAGGGCACGGTCGAGCACGACATGACCTATCGCGGCATCTACGCCCAGGCCACGCGACAGCTCACCGCGGCGCTCAGACAGAAGGACTGGGACGCGCTGCCGAAAGCAGAGCGCAAGACGCCGGTCAGGGGACTGAAGCCGGCCGTGATCGTCGACGTCGACGAGACCGTGCTGGACAACTCGCCCTATCAGGCGCGCCTGATCCGCGACGGCAAGGAGTTCGACGAATTCAGCTGGGACCAGTGGTGCCGCGAACAGCGCGCGCGGGCGCTGCCCGGCGCGCTGGATTTCGCCAAGGCCGCCGCCGCGAAGGGAGTGACGGTTTTCTACCTGACCAACCGCGCTCAGCACCTCAATGAAGCGACGCTCGCGAACCTGCGCAGCGCGGGCTTTCCGGTGCCCGACAAGGAAACCGTATTCCTCGGTCTGGGTACGGTCGTCGAAGGTTGCGAAGCCAACGGCAGCGACAAGGGCTGCCGGCGCGAACTGATCGGCCGCCGTTATCGCGTGCTCGCGCTCGTCGGCGACCAGCTAGGCGACTTCATCGACATCGGCAGCAACACCGTTGCGTCACGCGCCGACGTTGCCAGGCCCTATGACGCGTGGTTCGGCGAGCGCTGGTTCATGCTGCCGAATCCGACCTACGGATCCTGGGACAGCGCCGTCCTCGGCAACCACAGCGGTGCCGAGCCGCCCGTAAAGCACCAGATCCGCCGCGATGCGCTGCGCACCGAGTGAGGCCGACATGATTCCTGCGATCAAACCCATCGACGTGCGTGACCGGCTGATCTTCGCACTGGACGTGCCGACGCGCGCCGAGGCGATCGAGTGGATCGATCGACTCGGCGATGCGGTCACCTTCTACAAGATCGGCATGGAACTGCTGACCAGCGGCGAGTATTTCCAGGTGCTGGCGGATCTGGCCGGACGCGGCAAGAAAATCTTCGTCGACCTGAAGTTCTTCGACGTGCCGGCGACAGTCGCTTCGGCTGTGAAGGGCCTCACGCGCTACCCGGTATATTTCTGCACTATCCATGGCAACGACGGCATGATGCGTGCGGCGGCGCAGGTAAAGGGCGATATCAAACTGCTCGCGGTCACCGCACTGACCAGCCTGGACCAGCACGACCTCGATGACCTGGGTTTCCAGTGCGATGCCGAGCAGCTCGTACTCTCGCGCGCCAAGGCGGCGCTGGCGGCCGGTTGCGACGGGGTTGTGTCGTCCGGGCTCGAAGTGCCGGCACTGCGCCGTGAGGTGGACCACGCGCTGATCACGGTCTGCCCCGGCATACGTCCGGTCGGCAACAGCGACGACCAGAAGCGCACGCTTGACGTGGCCCAGGCCTTCGCGGCAGGCGCAGACTACATCGTCGTCGGACGACCCATACGCCACGCGACGGACCCGCGCGCCGCGGCACTCGCGATCCGCCAGACCATCAGCGACCTGCTCTCGAGCGGCGCGTAGACGCCGGCGCTGGAGGCGCGTCTCGTGCTGAGATTCGCAGGTGCAATGTCTCGATGATAAAAACCCTGATAAATCATCGTGATACATTACATATCGTAAGGTATTGCATTAACTGAGTTCAGCCAGTACGATGCACGCCGTACCTGAACCAGACGCGGCAACAATTACACATAGCCGACCGCGCTCGACAATGCGATTCCCCCTCCGGTTCTGCCGGATTTGCCCGGATTGTTCGAAAGAGCATCCGGGTTTTTCTTGTCTGCAGGCCGCGATTGGCGCGTTCGCGCGCCCTCAATGTTTGCTGGAATGCGCACCCGCACTCGGCTAGAGTGCATCGCTGTTTGGCCAATCAAACCCTTGGGGAAAGACATGTCCACGAAATTTGTTCGCGTCGCGCTGGCCGCGGCTCTCGGTTTTGCACTGGTCGGCTGCGGCAAGAATGAGCCGCCTGCCGCGCCGCCCCCGGCTGTAGCAGCCAAGGCCGCCGCCACCCCCGACAGCGCCATCCTGGCATCGGTCGCCCATCTTAAGACCGGCAACATCGACGGCCTGATGCAGAGCGTGCTGCCGCCGGACGAATACACCAAGGCCAAGGCCGAGTATTCCAAGGAAATGAACAAGGAGCCGGCCTCCGAGGAAGACAAGGCCAAGTTCGCCGAGAACATGGCCAAGCTGACCGCCGCCGATGCCGAAGCCAAGCTCTGGGCCGAGCTGGAACCCCAGCTCAAGGAAATGGACGCCCAGATGGCACAGCAGATGCCGATGATGGTCGCCATGGGCAAGGGCTTCATCCAGAGCTCGATCCAGCAGAACCAGGAACTCAACGAAGCCCAGAAGCTGCAGGCTACGCAGGCTGTCGATGCGTTCGGCAACTGGGTCAGCACTGCCAAGTTCACGGATCCGGGCCTGGCCCAGAAGTCCATCAAGATCGTCTGCGACACCGCGCGCAAGATCAACCTCAAGACCCTCGACGAAGCGCGCGCGCTGAGCTACGAGCAGGCCATGAGCAAGTTCGGCGTCGCCTACCTCGGCCTTAAGGACGTGCTCGCGCTGTACGGCTTCTCGATCGACCAGACGCTCGATTCGATCAAGGCCGAAACGCTTTCCTCCGACGCCGCGACGGCCAAGGTCAAGATCAGCTACTCGCTGCTCAACACCCCGCTCAGCGTCGAAAGCGACCTGGTCAAGCTCGGCGACCGCTGGTACGGCAAGGAAATGCTGGAAGGCCTGAAGAAGAAGGACGCTGCAGAAGAAGTGGCGCCTGCTCCGGCCCCGGCGCCAGCCACCAACTGATATCGAGCTGGTTTTGTCGGCTGTTTTTTGGCCGATTTAACGCGCCGCTAACGCAAAGAACGCCGCCTACGGGCGGCGTTCTTTTTCGGCGCGGTTACAATCCGCCGCATGGATGACATCACTATCTCCGGACGCGGCGACGACGCGCCGCGCGTTCCCTGGCGTCTTCGCCTGTTCGGCCGCCTGCTCGAATCCTGGATACGCATAAAGCCGGACCCGGCGAATCCGCTCAGCTTGCTCGCGCCCGGCGTTCCGGTCTGCTACGTCACCGAGCGTTACGGCCTTTCCGATGCGCTGATCCTGGAGCAGGCTTGTCGCGAAGCCGGCCTGCCGTCGGCGCTGATCCCGCTGCAGGACATTTCCACGCGACGCAAGCGCAGCTATTTCGCAACCTCGATGCGCAACAGCCTGCTCTGGAGCCGCGCACGTCGGCGCTCGCCGACCCAGCCGCTGGCCGAACTGGTTGCCCAACTCGAGCTTTTCCCGGATCTCGACGTGCAACTGGTACCGGTATCGATCTTCGTCGGCCGAGCGCCTAGTCGTCAGTCGGGCTGGTTCAGCGTGCTGTTTTCGGAAAACTGGGTTGTCGTCGGCCGCTTCCGCCGCCTGCTGGGACTGATCCTCAACGGTCGCGATACACATGTGCAGTTTTCCGCGCCCGTGTCCCTGCGCAGCGTGCTGGTGGAAGAACACAGCCAGCCGCGCGAGCGCACCGTACGTAAGATTTCGCGCGTGCTGCGCGCACACTTCCGTCGCATCCGCGCGGCGGTGATCGGTCCCGACCTGTCGCATCGGCGCACCATCGTCGACGCCGTGGTCAATGCCGAACCGGTGCAGGAAGTCGTCGCCGCCACCGCGCTCAAGGAATCGCTGTCGCGCGAGCAGGCCATGCGCCGCGCGCATGATTACGCGGTCGAAATCGCCGCCGACTATTCACACCCGGTCGTGCGCTCGATCTCCTTCCTGCTGATGAGTTTCTGGAACAAGCTCTACGCCGGCGTGACGATGAACCATTTCGATCGCGTGCGCGCCGTGGCGCCGGGACACGAGATCATCTACGTGCCCTGCCATCGCAGCCACATCGACTATCTGCTCGTGAGCTGGCTGCTCTACACCAACGGCATCGTGCCGCCGCACATCGCCGCGGGCGTAAACCTCAATCTGCCGCTGGTCGGCCCGCTGCTGCGCCGAGGCGGAGCGTTCTTCCTGCGCCGCAGCTTCAAGTCGAACGCGTTGTATTCGGCCGTGTTTACCGAATACGTGAGCCAGCTGTTTGCGCGCGGCGTGTCGATGGAATACTTCATCGAGGGTGGCCGTTCGCGCACGGGACGCCTGCTGCAGCCCAAGTCGGGCATGCTGGCAATCACGATGCGCGCGTTTCTGCGCGAGTCGCGTCGTCCCGTCGTGTTCCAGCCGGTCTACATCGGCTACGAAAAGCTCATGGAAGGCAACAGCTACATCGGTGAGCTGTCGGGCCAGGCCAAGAAGAAGGAATCGCTGTTCGCGCTGGTGCGCTCGCTGCGCAAACTGCGCGAGCACTACGGCCGCGTCGCGGTGAATTTCGGGGAACCCGTCTTTCTCGAGGAACTGCTGCAGCGCGAGGCGCCCGACTGGCGCGCGACCGCCGGCGTGGAAAAACCCGAATGGTTCGTCCGCAGCGTGGACGCGCTGGCCGAGCGCATACAGATCAGCATTAACCGCGCCGCCGACGTCAATCCGATCAATCTGCTGGCAGTCGCGTTGCTGGCCACGCCCAAGCACGCGATGGCCGAGACCGATCTCGTTGCACAACTTGATCTGTACAAAAATCTTCTCACCGACCTGCCTTACGGCGAGCGCGTCACGCTGACTGCGAGGACGCCGCAGGAAATCGTCGCGTATGGCGAGAAAATGCAGTGGATACGCCGCATTCGCCATCCACTAGGCGATGTGCTGACCAGCGAGGGCACGCAGGCCACGCTGCTGTCCTACTTCCGCAACAACGTGCTGCACCTGTTCGCAGCCTCGGCCTGGATAGCCTGCTGCTTCATCAACAACCGGCGTATGGCGCGCGCCTCGCTGCTGCGACTGTCAAAGCTGATCTATCCGTTCATCCAGTCAGAGCTGTTCCTGCCCTGGGACGAAGCCGGCTTCGTCGAACGCATCCAGGCCACGGTCGATTTCTTTGTCCACCGCGGCGTGCTGACGCCCGATGCCGACGGCCGCGTACTCAATCGCGGCGCCGGCCAGGGCGACGCCGCCTTCCAGCTACGCACGCTCGCACACAGTCTCCTGCAGGCGTTCGAGCGTTACTACATCACGATCGCGGTACTGGTGAAGCACGGCCCGCATACGATCAGTTCGGCGGAACTTGAGAACTTGTGCACATTGACGGCACAGCGGCTGACCCTGCTGCACGAACTCAATGCGCCCGAGTTCTTCGACAAGGCGCTGTTCAAGGGCTTCATCCAGCAGCTACGCGAGCGCAAGGTGATCTGGACTGACGATGCCGGCAAGCTCGATTTCGACGCGGCGCTCAATGTCGTGGCCAAGGATGCGAAGGTGATCCTGAGTCGCGAGATCCGCCACGGCATCCTCAAGCTCGCGCCGCAACCCAAAGCAGCCGCGCAGGCGCCCGAGGTCGCGGCAGACCAGGCCGGCTGAACCGCGCGGAGGCGCTGCCGGATCCGATATGCGTGAGCGGCATATGACGCTCACCGGCGGGCATTTCTGAATAGCCGTCCAGATGCTTATGCTGCTATGCAGCACGGCGCACTGCGCCCTCTTTCTGGAACTGCCATGTCGTTTCCCGTCTCTGCCCGGGCACTGTTGCCGCTCGGCGTGTTCCTGTCGCTGTTTCTTGGCACCGGGCTGTGGTTCACGCTGCAGGGCCATCCCGACGCGTTCTATCAGTTGCGCGCGCCGGTCGCGATCCTGCCGGCGATCGCGCTCGCGTTGTGGCTGGGCCGGCGCGACAAGCCGCTGGACACGCTGCTGGCCGGCATGGGCAACAGCGACGTCATGCTGATGTGCCTGATCTTCCTGCTCGCCGGCGCGTTCGCCGCCGTGAGCAAGGCGATCGGTGGTGTCGATGCCGTGGTGTGGCTGACCCTCACCGCGATTCCGTCCTGGCTTGCCTTGCCGGGGCTGTTTCTGGTTGCCGGATTCGTCGCGCTGGCGATGGGTACGTCGATGGGCACCATCGCGGCGGTCGCGCCGATCGCGCTGGGCGTGGCCGAAGCAGCGGGTATTGCGCCGGCGCTCGCATTGGGCGCAGTGCTCAGCGGTGCGACGTTCGGCGACAACCTGTCGGTGATTTCGGACACGGCCATCGCCGCCTCGCGTCTGCAGGGCGCGAGCATGCGCGACAAGTTCCGTGCGAATTTCTGGCTCGCGCTGCCGGCTGCGCTATCTTGCCTGGTACTGCTCGCGCTGCTCGGTGACGGCACGGCCGCGCCGTCGGTGGCTCCCGCATCACCGTGGCTGGCGCTGCCTTATCTCATCGTGCTCGTGCTCGCGCTGTTGGGCGTGGATGTGCTGGTCGTCCTCGGCGTCGGTCTTGTGCTGGCCGGTGCATTCGGCTTCGTGTTGAAGAGCGGGTACTCGGCAGCAGCATTCAGCAGCGACATCTACGCCGGCTTCGAAGGCATGTTCGAGATCACGCTGCTGTCGTTGCTGATCGGCGGTCTTGCCGCTCTCGTGCGTGCGCAGGGCGGACTGGCCTGGATGGCCGCGCGCATCGCCAGGCTGGCGGGTGGCAGCGCCGGGCGTCGCAGCGGCGAGCTGTCCATCGCGGCGATATCGACACTGACCGACGTGTTCACGGCCAACAACACCGTGGCGCTGCTGATCAGCGGCAGCACGGCGCGCGAAATCGCCGAACGCCACGGCGTGAGCCCGGCACGCAGCGCCAGCCTGCTCGACATCTTTGCCTGCGTGACCCAGAGCGTGCTGCCGTACGGCGCGCAGATCCTGCTGGCCGCGTCGATCGCCAAGGCGTCGCCGCTGGAACTCGTCGGCCAGGTTCACTATGGCGGGTTGCTGGCGCTGGCTGCACTGGCATCGATCGCCTTTGGCCTGCCGCGTCGCGCGCTGCGGCCCGCGCCAGTGCCCGGTCTCGTTCAGGCCGGCTGATCGGGGATTAGCTGGCTTTCCAGGTAGGCGATCATGTCCTTGAGACGCAGCTTGCGCTTCTTGAAGCGCTTGAGCTGAAGCTCATCGGCGGCGCTGTCTGCGGAAAGGCGACCGATCGCGGCATCGAGGTCGCGATGTTCGATACGCAGCTCGATCAGCTGACGCGTGATTTCGGCAGGGTCCGGGCGTGGCATCGGTGAGCGCTTTAGGGAGTCGCCTGAGTGTAGTCCGCTTACGCGGCAGCTCGTAGGGTGGCACAGAAACACGCCGCGCGGTCGGGAGGTGGGGTCGCCGCTGCTACAATGGCCGCCTAATTTCGGCCCTTCTTCCATGAGCATTGCCGCCGCACGCCAGCAGGAATTCAACGCCGCCAAGCTGGCCAAGCGGCTGCGCCGCCAGGTCGGCCAGGCGATCGCTGATTTCCAGATGATCGAAGACGGCGACCGCATCATGGTCTGCCTGTCCGGCGGCAAGGACTCCTACACGCTGCTGCAGCTCCTGCGTCAGCTCCAGGCCAAGGCACCGGTCGCCTTCGAACTGCATGCGGTGCACCTGGACCAGAAACAGCCCGGCTACGACGCGCAGACGCTGCCGCGCTACCTCGAATCTATCGGCATGCCGTATACCGTCCTCGAACAGGACACCTACAGCGTGGTCAAGCGCGTAGTGCCCGAAGGCCGCACGATGTGCAGCCTGTGTTCGCGCCTGCGCCGCGGCAATCTGTATGACCACGCCGCCACGCAGGGCTATACCAAGATTGCGCTCGGCCACCACCGCGACGACATCGTCGAGACGCTGTTCCTGAATCTGTTCTACCAGGCCAAGCTCAAGGCCATGCCGCCCAAGCTGCGTTCCGACGACGGCCGCAACGTGGTGATTCGGCCGCTGGCCTACTGCCGCGAGGACGACATCGCCGACTACGCGCAGCGGCAGAATTTTCCGATCATGCCGTGCAATCTCTGTGGTTCGCAGGAAAACCTGCAGCGCAAGGCGATCAAGGCGATGCTGACCGACTGGGAGCACAGGTTCCCGGGTCGCGTCGAGAACGTGTTCCGAGCGATCGGCGACGTATCGCCCTCGCAACTGGCCGACCGCAACCTGTTCGATTTCGCTTCGCTGGGCGGACGCGGCACGGCGCGCACGGTTGCCAGCGACTGGCTGCGCGGCGAACCGGCCGGCGCAGAAACTGAGACCGTCGCCGGCTAGGTTCGCCGGCCGCGCGGAATCGCCGACCTTTTAACGCACTGGCAGGCCCAGGCCTGCCTCATGGGGACTCATGTTCTTCCGCAATCTGACTCTGTTCCGCTTTTCCGAAGCCATGGCCGAATCGCTGATCGAACTGGAAACCCAGCTCGAGCAAAAGCGTTTGCGCCCCTGCGGTCCGCTGGAGCAGTCCACGCGTGGATTCGTCTCCCCCCATGGCCGCAATGCCGATGTGCTCGTGCACAAGGTCGGGTCCTATACGCTGGTCGCCCTCGGTGGCGAGGACAAGCTGCTGCCGGGCTCTGTCGTCAACGAGGAACTGTCGACGCGGCTGCAGAAAATCACCGAGGAGCAGGGCCGTCGCGTCGGCGCGAAGGAGCGCAAGCGCATGAAGGACGACATCCTCACGGACTTCCTGCCGCGCGCGTTCGTGAAGCCCTATCGGCTGCTCGCGTATCTCGATCTCAAGAACGGCTGGCTCGTCGTCGACACGTCCAGCCGCAAGTCGGCCGAGGAAGTGCTGTCGGAGCTGCGCGAGGCGGCGGGCTCTTTCCCGGCCACGCCGATGGCACCGGAGGAGTCGCCGCGCACCTTGATGACGGACTGGGTGGTTAGTGGCAAGCTACCGGCCGGCTTGGTACTGGCGGACGAATGCGAATTGCGCGACCCGGCCGAATCTGGCGCGATCGTGCGCTGCCGCCGCCAGGACCTTGAAACCGACGAGGTGCGTGAACACCTCAAGACCGGCAAGCAGGTGTATCAGCTCGGCCTCACCTTCGATGACCGCATCAGCCTCGTGCTTGGCGAAGATCTCGTCATCCGCAAGCTGCGCTTCCTCGACCAGGTGCTGGACGAACTGACCGAGACCAATGCCGATTCGGCGGCCGCCGAGCTCGACTCGCGCATGGCGCTGATGACGCTGGAAGTCGAACGCCTGCTTGGCAAGCTCGACGAATGGTTCCGTCTGCCGCGCCCGACCGATCGCTGAAACCCGGCGCGGCGACAATTCGAGGAAGCATCCCGGTCGCGCGGCAGCAGCGCGCCCGATCCAGGCAGGAGACTGTCGGTTTGTATTGAGCTCGTGGTAACAAGCTCGTTGAACCGGGTCCATCGTGTATCGGCGGGCGGGCAGGGTAAGGAACTGACATGGCCCCGGACGACAACCACTATCTGGAACTGTCCACCCCCAACGGGGAGACGATCAAGGTCTTGAAGAAGGCCCATCCGCAGGCGCGCCGGCTGCGCCTGACAGTCACTTCGCATGGCGCCCGCCTGTCCTACCCCGAGGGAACCCACCCGGCCCAGGTCTTCGCGTTCCTGCGCAAGCATGTCGACTGGTTGGAACGGAAGCTCGATCAGCTACAACTGGATCGCTCCGGTCCACCGCCACTGCAGCCGGGCACACCAACCCTGATCCCGCTGCGCGGAGAGACTACGCAGATGCTATGGCGTGAAGGCGCCTATCCCGGCATTGCCCATGAGGGCGACAAGCTTGTTCTGACCTTGCCCCATGCCCAGGGCAAGCGCGTCCTGCCGGCAGCGCGCGCATTGCTGCGGTCCTTTCTCGATGCGCAGATCCGCCGCGACGTTTCGCGCCTGCTCGCCCGCTACACCTCCGAATTGCAGGCGGCGCCCATGGCCGTGCGCGTGAAACCGCTCAAGAGCCTGTGGGGCAGCCTCGACACGCGCGACTGCATGACGCTGGACCTGGCCCTGGCGCTGGCACCGCCGGCGGCGCTGAAATACGTCGTTGTCCACGAACTGTGCCATCTCAAGATCCGCAACCACTCGCCTCGTTACTGGAATCTTGTCGCGAGCTTCTACCCGGACTGGAAGGAACAGCGCGACTGGCTGCGCGAAAAAGGCCATGCGCTCAAGGCCGAGCTGTCGCGGCTTGTCGACCCCTGAACCGGATCCGCACGCCCGCGCTGCGATCAGGCTCCCGTTGCTGAACCCGCTAACTGGTCGCAAAAGGCAAGGATCGTCGCCGCAACCTGCGCGGCGTTTTCCAGATGCAGATGGTGGTTGCCCGGCAGATGCCGCAGCGTCACGTCCGCAACGCAGGCCGCGCGCGCTTGCATCATCGCTTCGGGCAGATACGCGGGTGCCGGCTGGGCCAGCAGCACCAGCGTCGGTGCCACGATGCCGCGCAGGATGGTTTGGATCTGCGCTTCGGTGGAGCGCAGCGGCGAAGCCAGCGTCAGGCGTGCGTCACTTGACCAGGACCAACCCCCCGGCACTGCAGCCAGTCCACGCTCGACCAATGCCGAGGCTGAGGCTTCACTGAGATCGTTAACCTGCATGCGCGCGCGTATCGCAAGCGACGTGTCCGGGAAAATCCGCAGGGACTTGTCGCGGAACTCGGCGCGCTGGGACATGCCACGCCGCAACTGTTCCAGCGCCGCTTCCGGCGCGGCGGTCAACGGACCCAGCGACTCGATCAGCAACAGCGTCTGTACCGATTCGGGCTGGGCTGCAGCGAAGATGCTGGCGGTAGCGCCGCCCAGCGAATGGCCGAGCAGCGAAAACCGTTGCCAGCCCAGCACCTGTGCTACCGCCTGAATATCGGCCAGGTATTCAACATAGTGGTACCAACCGCCCGGCGGCCTGTGCCCCGAACGACCGTGGCCAGGCAAGTCGATCGCGACGACATGGAACCGCGACGCCAGCAGTGGCGCAAGTGCGCTGAATGAGGCGGCGTTGTCGAGCCAGCCGTGCAGAGCCAGCAGCGGCGGCAAAGCCTCGTCGCCCCAGCACTGGGCGGCAAGGGTCAGGTGCGGCAGCTCGATCGTGAGCTCACGCGGCGACATTCTGTGCCCCTG
>JAAFHE010000330.1 GCA_013298265.1 Lysobacterales bacterium
TCGCTCGCGAGCAGCACGACGGCGGTACGCGTGGCCGGATCGAACCATTGCGTGCGGCGGTCGGTGGTGGACCAGCCCGAACCTGGATAGAGCGTGTCAGCGCGGCGATGTCCGCCGTCGAATAGCTCGGGATTGGGGCCGAGATCTAGGGTGGCGTCGGTTGGCGGCAATTGCGCGCTGGCGCGTACGGCACCGTCGCGGTTGTGAATCTGCACGCGCCGAGCCACCGCATCGATGACCAGCAGGCTGTCGTCTACGGCTATCCACTGTGCGTCCAGGCCGGGCAGGTAGCCTGGCTCGTCCAGTCCGGGAAATTCAAAGGACTCGGGAGTGCGATGCCGCAGCACGGTTTCCGTACCGGTTTCGGTACGGAACAGATGCAGTGACTCGCTGCTATCTGCGAAGCGCCGGATCACGGCGCGCGTGCCATCGGGGTTGAGGCGGATACTCAGCTCTTGCCCGTCCTGCGCGCTCGGTAAGGCGACGATGGCGCGCTGGGGGTCTTGCGGCACGTAATAGGCAGGCGGCAGATAGTCGCTGGCTGACCCGCGCCAGACATAGTAGCCGTGCGCGAATACGCGCAGCTCACCGCTATCGTCAGGCAACGTACGCAGCGGTGTCTTGGTGCGCGTCTGCAGGTCGTAGACATGAAGCTGCGGGAAGGCGCCGGCAATCACGCGATTCGCATCGAGGAACCGCGGCTGCTGGCGCCGATACGCCTGCGTGTCCGGCACGGCATCAGCGTCGAGCACGATGACCTGATCGCTCTGCGCGGTCGCGGCGACCGCGAGGGCGCGTTTGTTGCCGCGGTGGATGTAGAACGCGATCCAGCGGCCGTCCGGCGAAAACTGCTGCGCGGAAATCGGATCGATCTCACCGTCGTCGGCGCCGAGGTAGTGGCTCAGCCAGCGTGATGAAACGACGGCGGCGAGTTCCGGCACGATGGTGTTCGTGCGATAGATGCCTTCGAGCGTGTCGAGCGGATCGGCCGAGCGCGCGCGCGCGAACAGTGTCTCGCGCGTCGCGGCAGTGGCCGGCGGCTGGAACCAGGAACGCGCCGGCGGCAGCGGCGCGTCGGTGAGCAGCGGCGTGTCGATGGCCGTGACGAGACTGCTGCGATCCGTGTCGACGGTGACGGTGAGTTCAGCCGTGGCCTGGCCTGCGGTCTGCAGTTCCGCGACATAGACGCCGTCGGCGACGACGCGGTCGCGCTGGTCGCGGCCGTCCCAGACGATCTGGCCGCTGGTCGCACCGGCGGCGATCAGTTCATCGAAGCGGCGCACCACGCGGCCGGCGGTGTTGCGCACGACGACGTCGATACGCCCGGTAGCCGTGCGCGCGAAGAACAGCGCAGTCGCATCGCGCACGCCGTCGCCATTCGGCGAAATGAAGCGTTCGCTCGCGTAGAACGTCGCGTCCTGCAGTGCGAGCGGCAGGATCGCGAGGTTGTTGAGTGTCTGGTTTTCGCGCACCGTGTGTGCCGGATCGGCGATCAGGCTCAGCTGTCGCGCGCCGGGCTGCAGGCCGAAGGTCCAGTTCCAGGTCAGCGTGGTTTCGGCACCCGCGGCGAGTTCAGTGATGACCTGGTCGCTGCCGATCGCCACGCCGGTTTCGGTGTTGCCTTCATAGAGTCGCACGATGATGTTCTGCGCGCTTTGCGCGCCGAGATTGCGCACGGTCGCGCTGACCTGCAGCGGCGCACCGGATGCCGGTGCGCTGGGCACGAGCTGCATCGCCGCGCCGGATACCGCGATGTCAGCGAACGGCAGCACGTTGAGCGTGCGCAGCGCGAGGTTGTTGCCTTCGTCGGATTCGGCGACCTGCTGGTCCGCATCGACCGCGACGAAGACCGGTGTGTCAGCCGCCAGGCCGAGGTTGGCGACGTTCACGACGACGTGGGTTTCAGCCTGTGCCGCGAGCCCGGCGATCATGTTCTGCGTGATCCTCGCGCCGCCGCTGCGCGGATCGTTCGCGAACAGCGCGACAGTGAAGGCGCCGCTGGCCTCGGCGCCGTCGTTGCGCACGCGCAGACTCGCCTGCAGCGGCGCACCCTGGAGCGCGGGATCGGGCGTGAATTGCAGGCTGCCGGGCACGACGGCGAGATCGCTGCCGCTGGCTGCCGCGATCGTGAACGGCATTTGCGCGAGGTTGTTGCTTTCGTCGAGTTCTGCGATCTCGCCGCCCGCATCGAGCTGCACGCGCAGCGTCGCCGCGCCGGGTTCGCGCGCACGCCAGTAGTGGCGGCGCTCGAGGGTCTGGCCCGGTTCGAGCGTGGCGCGGCCGTCGAACAGGGTTTGCTCGCTGGCGCCCTGCTGCAGCGTGATGCGCAGTGCGGCGTTGGTGGCCGTGAGCGTGCCGCGATTGCGCAATTGCACGCGGAAGCCGACGTCGCGGCCCTGGGTCGGCGGCGTGGTGTCGAGCAGCGTCAGGTCCGCATCACGCACGTCGAGGTCGAGGCTGGGGCCGAACGGCAGCAGCAGGCGCGCCTCGTTGTTGTTCTCGCGGGCTTCGGTGACTACGCCGTCGGGATCGGCGACGAGGCGCAGGCGCACGGTCGCGGCCGCGGTCGCGGTGAAATCCAGTTCCAGCGGCGCGCTGCCGCGGGCGGGCAGGGCCAGCGTCGTCGCTGCTAGCACGCGCGGGGGCTCAGTGTCGTCGTAGAGCACGAGACGCGCGGCGGCCACGGGCGTATTGCCCAGGTTGCGCACGCTGCCGGACACGCGGATCGTCGCCGGCAGGCTCGCCACGGCGGGCGGGGTCAGTGCGAACAGCGTGGCATCGAGCGCGATATCAGCCTGGGCCGGTGTGGCGCCGACGACTACGGGTATCGCGATGCGGTTGTCGGTTTCGTTCTGCTCGACCACGTCATCGAGTGCGTCGAGCACGAGCCAGAGCGTGCGCGCGCCCGCATGGCCGGCGCTGTCCCAGCGCTGCTGCAGCGTTGTCGCCGCGCCGGCGGCGAGCGCCGGCAGCGGCTGGTCGGCGCCGATAGTGTTGCCGCCGGCGTCCGGGTCGCCGTCGTACCAGCGCGCGCTGCTGGCAGCGGCAGCGCGCGAGCCTGCGTTGACCACGCGTAGCTGCAGCGTGAGCACGTCGCCGTCGACGGCGTCGGTCGGGATCACGCTCGCCGCGCCGCCGGCGGCGAGGTTGGCCTGGTTGTCGTAGAGCTGCGCGAGCGCGGCCGTCGCGGTCAGATAGATGCTGCCCTGCCAGTCGCCGGCGGTCTGCTGCGCGCCGATCACGAAATCGCGCGCGTTGGTCGCCGTGACGCTGGGCAGCGGCAGGCGGCCGACGAGGCCGTAGAGTTCGATCGTATCGGCCAGTGCCGAGTCGGTGAGTGCCGTGCCGGTATCGCCGAAGCTGCCGTCGGCGCGCTGCCGACTCGCGAGCCACTGCGTGGCCGCATCGCGGACGGCGAGGTGCGCTGGCTGCGTCGTGCCCGCGAACAGGCGCGCGGCCCGCAGCGTCGGCAGCAGGCGGCCGCGGCCCTGCGCGGCGAGCGCGAAGCTGCCGTCGCCGTTCTGGCGCATCGTCAACTGCGTGAGCGCACGCTGGACTGCGGTCGCGTCGGCATCGCGGCGTGCGAGTGCGTCGGCGACGAGCGCGGTGTCGAGCGTGCTGTCCTCGAAACCGGCGGCGAGTCCCCAGCCGCCGGCGGCGCTTTGCGCGTCGATCAGCGCGCTGGCCGATGCGGCGGTGTCGAGTGCGAGCTTCCAGCTCTGCTGGTCGCGATTGGCGGTTGTCCGCGCCGCGAGCCAGGCGCGTGCATTGGCCAGTCCGGGCCAGCCCGGGTCCGCCTGTTGCAGCATCTGCACCACGACGGCAGTGTCGCGCAGCGCGGTGGCGGCACGGTCCTGCCAGTGGCCATCGGGATGCTGGCGCTGCTGGATCCAGGCCACCGCCGCAGCGACGCCTGGCGCAGTCGCGGACGTGCCGCTGCCGCTGAGGATCACCGGTAGTTGCGGCGTAGCCGACGTAGCGGGTTCGTTGTAAATGCGCAGCGACGCGCGGCCGTCGGTGATCTGGTTGAAATACTGCTGCAGCCGCACGCGTACACCTTCGAGCGCGGCGAGCGTGGCCGGCGCGACGTTTTCGCCGGGACGCTTGAGCAGGATCAGCGCGACGCGGAAATCCTTCTGTGCGTGCGCCGCGTCGGGAATGCGCGGTCCTTCGGCCGCCACGATCTGTTCGATGCGCACGGTCTCGGCCGTGCCGCCGCTGGTCGCGCCGAGACGCGGCAGGTCGGTTGCGGCACCGTCGCCGCCGACGATGAGCTGCATCGGCGGCACTTCCGCCGCCGCCGCGAAGCCCGCGATGTAGAGGTCCAGCGGGCTGAAGCGGCGCCGCACCGCGGCGCTGTGGAAGCGGCCGTCGCTGCGGCGGACCCAGTCCGCGCCGTACATGACCGACGCGTCGGTATCGAGGAAATAGCTCCAGTGCACGCCGAGCTGGCCGAGAAGCGCGGTGCTGGTCGCGCCGGCCTCGGTGCGATACGACACCTGCGAACCCCAGCGATGCATGATTTCGTGCGCGAGCGTCGAATGCGCGCGGCTGCCGATGCGCGAATCGCCGGGTGCGTCGGCGTAGCGGCCCACGGCCGCCATGTCGATATAGCCCTGCAGCTTCGCGCTACTGCCGTAGTGCGTGCCGAAGTCGTACTCGGGCATGCCGATGCCGTGCACGTCGTTGCGTATCTGGTTATAGAACGCGAGCGCGCTGCCGGTCTCGAATTCGAAGGTCGTGAAGGCGACGATGAAGTCGTAGCGGTCCGCGTGCGTTTCGTAGAAGCGCCGCGCGACGGCCATGCGCGGCGCGTCGACGCCGCGGGTGTAGTCGCCGTCGAGCTCGATGACGCTGAGATTGCCGATGTCGACGCCAGCGCCGACATCGACGGCGCCGACCTTGGCCTGTGCGGATGCCGTGTCGGGCCGGTGTACGCAATCGTCGAGGGTCAGATCCGTCGCCGACGCGACGGTGGCGGCGTACAGCAGCAGTGTCGCGGCGGCGGCATGCCACAGCAAGGCGAAGCGAAGACGGCTCACCGGCAGCGTCCCTGCGGAGCCGGCGCGATCAACGCGGACGCGCCGGCAGCGCGCGCAGGCCGCCTTCGAGCACGATCGTCGGCGGCGGCGGCTGTGCGTGACGCGCATCGAGTGC
>JAAFHE010000331.1 GCA_013298265.1 Lysobacterales bacterium
GGCCGGCCGCTGATCGTGCACAACATCGGCGCGGGCACGCAGCGCGAAGACATGCTGTTCGACTACGTCGTCACGGGCCACTACCGCTACGAGCAGTAAGAAAGTTTTCTGCAAGTCCCGGGCGGCAAAGCTCTTGTGGGCGGCACCCAATCTCCACAACCCTGGCCATTGCTTCGCATTGGCCGGTCCGGCCCGTTGGGCGTTCAGAGCGATCAGAACCTGCGGTTCTGAGCGATCACTCTTCGTCCCGGCCCGTTGGGCGTTCAGAGTGATCAGAACCTGCGGTTCTGAGCGATCACTCTTCGTCCCGGCCCGTTGGGCGTTCAGAGCGATCAGAACCTGCGGTTCTGAGCGATCACTCTTCACCCCCTTGACTCAAGGGGGTGGCAGAAGCGAAGCGTGGTCGGGTCTTCGGAGGCTTCTCAACCACCCAAAGCGGTCAGTTTCCGAGCAGCTTCGCGCGGTCCGGCAGGTTCACGGGCACCTGGTCGGCATTGCAGCTGCCGATCGCGCATAGCTGCTTGCGCAGCGCCGGCGCGCTCTGCGCAATGATGTGGAAAATGACATTCTGTTCGAGTTCGCCGTGGAAGGCCTGCGCGCCGGGACCGCGCGCGAAGATCGCGACGTCTTCGCCGCCGTGGCTTTCGCTCATGAACGGGATGGTCGCTTCCTGCATGTAGTCCGGCGCCTCGGTGTCGACCTTGGTCAGATCCGGACGGCGGCTCGCCGGCTTGCCGAGGCTGCGGTAATAGTGCGGATAGGTCTTCGGGCCTTCGGGCTGGGTGTCGCTGGCGCCGACATAGCCGGGGCCGTTGGCATAGCCCAGCGTCGTATACGGCAGCTTGTGCTGGTCCAGCGCGAGCGTCGCGCCGGCGTCCTCGAAGTCCGAACCGCCGTGAACCAGACCGAGGATCGGGTTGCCGCGCTGCGGATAGCCGGCGAAGGTCAGCGTGTGCGAATGATCCGACGTGACGACAATCAGCGTGTCGGCGACGTCGGTATCGTCCATCGCGACCTGTACGGCGTCGGAGAACGCGATCGTGTCGGTCAGCGCGCGGAACGCGTTGCCTGCATGGTGGCCGTGGTCGATGCGGCCGCCCTCGACCATGAGGAAATAGCCCTTGGGATTCTTCTTGAGCAGCTTCAGCGCCGTGCGCGTCATGTCCGCGAGACTGGGCTCGTCAGCGGCGATGCGGCCGGTTTCGCCGGCCGGCGGGTTGAGGCGGTCGTGGTCGAAGCGCATGTGTGAACGCTCGAACAGGCCGAGCAGGTGCCGCGTTGATGAAATATCTACTTTATCGAATTGTTCCTTGTTCCAGACGTAGCTGGCGCCGGGACGCGCACTCCACTGGGCGATCAGGTCACGCTGGTCCAGGCGCTTGCCGGGCCGTCCGGTCTCTTCCGGATCGCGCTGGGTCGGCAGCATGAAATTCTCGCGGCCGCCGCCGAGCGCCACCTCGAGGCCGTCGCCGAACGGCTGCTCGATGAGCTGGCGCGCGAGGTCGATGCAGTCGCCGCCCTTGGGCGACTGCGCCACATCGACGTCGGATTCCCAGTTGCGTTCGGGCAGATGGCCGTAAGTGGCGGCCGGCGTCGCGTGCGTGATCTTGGTCGTCGTAACAGCACCCGTGGACAGACCGGCGAGTTCGGCCAGTTCCAGCGCCGTCAGCACTTCCTGGCCGCGGCTGGACGCGCAGTCGGCGCGCTCGGCGGCCTGGGTGACGCTGATGAATCCGGCCCTGGTCTTCACGCCGGTCATGATCGCGCTCATGGTGCCGGCGGAGTCCGGCGTCTGCGCGTCGGTTTCGTAGGTGCGGCTCAGCGCGGTGTACGGCAGCGTCTCGAACGCGAGCCGCGCGCTTTCACCGTCCTTGCCCTGACGCTGGCCCAGCAGGATGTGCGCCGCGGTGATCGTCGGGATGCTCATGCCATCGCCGAGGAACACGATGACATTCTTCGCGCGCGGCGGCGTATGGCCGACGTTGGCATGCGCCGCGGCCGCGCCAGCCGTGAACCACCAGGCCGCGGTTTCCTGCTGCGGACGCTGGATTGCCGGCACCGCGATCGGTGTCGGCGCGCGCGCCGCGGAGGGGCCCGGCTGGCTGGCGCAGGCACTGAGGACGACGGCGGTGGCGGACAACAGGCACAAGGCTTTCACGAGGCTCTCCGGGTCAAATGCTCATGACGGTAAGCAGGCAGTGTGACAGCGCCGCGTCGCGCCCGCTATCCGGCCGCCGGCGTGCCGGACATGCGACGGACGCAGGCCGATGCTAAGGTTCGCGCCCGACCTTCAGCCACGTCCCTGCCATGTCCCGTGCCCTGCTTGCCTTCAGTCTCGCTGCTGCCCTCACCGCCTGCGCCAGCGGCGGCGGCAGCAAGAATCTGCGCCTCGAAGACGGCGCGCGCGCCGACGTCGCGTTGCTCGAAACCACCGATCTGCACGCGAACGTGCTGAGCTTCGATTACTTCAAGGGCGTGGTCGACCCGACCCTCGGCTTCGAGCGCGTGGCGACGCTGATCCGCACCGCACGCGCGGAGAATCCGAACAATTTCCTGTTCGACGACGGCGACACGATCCAGGGCACGGCCCTGTCGGATCACCAGGCCCTGGCCGAACGCCTGCCATGCACGCAGAAGCTCGCGACCTACAAGGCGATGGATGCGCTGGGCTACGACGCCGGCACCATCGGCAACCATGAATTCAACTACGGCCTGGATTTTCTGGCCCAGGTCACCGGCACGCCGCTCGATGCCGACGGTGTCGATCCGCGGAAATGCCAGGGACCGGCGTTCCCGTTCGTGCTGTCCAACGTGTTTTCCGCGCGTGACGGCAAGCCGCTCTACGCGCCGTGGCTGGTGCTGGAAAAAAGCATCACCGCGTATACGGCCGACGGCAGCGCGATCAGTGTGCCGCTGCGCGTGGGCGTGCTCGGCTTCGCACCGCCGCCGATTCTCAAGTGGGACAAGCGCAACCTCGAAGGCAAGGTGACGACGCTCGGCGTGGTCGAGGCGGCGCAGAAGTACCTGCCGGAACTGCGCGCGCAGAAGGTCGATCTCGTCGTGGCGGTCTCGCACGGCGGCCTCAATCCTTCGCCCTATGTCAGCGATATGGAGAACGCGAACTGGCACCTGGCCGGCGTCGACGGCATCGACGCGATCATGCTCGGCCATTCGCACGACACCTTCCCGAATGCGGGCAACCCCAAGTCGCGCTTCAACACGATGGCAGAGGTGGACAATCAGCGCGGCTTCGTGCGCGGCGTGCCGGCCGTCATGGGCAGCTTCTGGGGCAAGGGTCTGGGCGTGATCAAGCTCGCGCTGGAACGCAAGGGCGGCCGCTGGCAGGTGGTCAAGGACAAGAGCTACAGCGAAGTCCGCAGCATCTGCACCACCGATCAGGACTGTGTCGCGCCGGATCCGGAGATCGCCAAGCTCGTCGATGCGGAGCACCGCGCGACGATCGCGTGGGTCGACACGCCGATCGGCGAGACGAGCTTCCACCTGAGCACGTATTTCGCCGACCAGGGCGACGTCAGCGGGCTCGGCGTGGTCAACGCTGCGCAGCGCGCCTTCACCCAGGACTGGATCAGGAGCGAACGGCCAGACCTCGCCGGCATCCCGGTGCTGTCCGCCGCCGCGGCGTTCAAGGCCGGCTTCGCAGGGCCGGAAGACTACAGCGACGTCAAGCCCGGCAAGGTCACGATCAAGAGCGCCGCCGACCTGTACCTGTATCCCAATACCATCGCCGCGGTGCAGATCGACGGTGCGATCCTCAAGGGCTGGCTGGAGAAATCCGCTGAGCGCTTCAATCGCATCGACCCGCGTTCGGCCGAGGCACAGGCGCTGATCAACACACGCGTGCCGACCTACAACTTCGACGTGATCCAGGGCCAGCTCAGCTACGCCATTGATCTCACGCGCGCAGCCGGCGAGCGTATCGTCAAGCTCACCCATGCCGGCAAACCGGTGAAACCGGAGCAGCCCTTCATCGTCGCGACGAACAACTACCGCGCCAGTGGCAGCGGCAGCATCCCGGGACTGGACGGCAAGAACATCGTGCTGTCATCCGAGACGACCAACCGCGACGTGGTCATCGCGTGGCTCAAAGCGCACCCGAAGCTCGGGCGCGGCGACATCGAAGCCAGCCCGGTGAATTTCGTGCCGCTGACGCTCAAGACGCCGCTCACCTTCCGCTCGCGTGCAGGCCAGGCCGCGGTCGCCAAGGCAAGCGGACTCAAAGGCATTCGCGAACTCAGCGACAACGGCGACGGCACGGCGACGTACGGCTTTTCGCCCTGACTGCGCAGGCCGGCTGATCGCGCCATCCGCGCGACCGGCCGGCATTGAGTGGTCTGGAAATATCCGGGAAATATCCCGCCGGGAAATCAATCGGCGCGTTCGCGCATCCGGAGATCCGACGACCACGTCCGCCGTTCAGGCATGCCGTTAGCCGGCGTTAATTCGTGCCACGGGTACGCTGCAGCGTGAGCGTGGCCGGCTACACTCGCGCCATGAGCAAGAAGACCGAAGCGCCGGGCAGCGACGGCGACGGAATGCCGCAACCGGCCGCAAAGCCGCGCAGCCGCAGCAAGGCCGCCGAAACTGACGTCACATTGCCCGGATCGCCGCCAAAGCCGCGTGCGCCGCGCAAGCCGGCCGCGTCTGCAGCAAGTGACCCGACGGCCGCGGCAGATCCAACGGCGCAGACGCCGCGGTCGGCGCCGAAGCCGCGCAGCCGTGCACCGCGCGCAGCCGCGCCCGAGCCGCAGGATTCCGTGGAAGCATCCGCTGCGCCAGGCTACACCGGCGCTTCCGCGACAACGGTCGCGCCTGCCGCGACAAGACCCGCTGCGGTGCCGCCGCTGCTCGCGGCGGGAGCCGCACAAGCGTCCGCTGCTCCTGCGACATCCACGCATCCTGCATCGACCCCGCCCGTCATACGTACAGACGCGCCAACGCCAGCGTTGCCGTCGGCTTCGGTCCCGCCCACGCCACGTCCAGCGACACCGGCGCACCGGGCGACGGACGCGTCCGCAGCGGTCGCGGCGACGGCACGCTCGGCACCGGCGCCGGTAGCACCAGCGACAGCGACGACAGCGTTCGGACGGCCGGCCACGCGGCCTGCTGCGGCCGCGCCGCCGCGTCACGGCACGA
>JAAFHE010000332.1 GCA_013298265.1 Lysobacterales bacterium
ATCCATCAGCGTCGACTTGCCCGCCGCACTCGTCGACTGGATCAGCACCGCCAGCGGCTTATCGAGCTTGCGCGAGACGCACGCCAGGTACGCCACCAACGCATTGCTCGCCTCGCCGACCACGCCGGTCGCTTCCACATCTGCCGCAATTCGATCGATCAGCTGCGGATCGCGCAGCAGCGCCAGACCAGCATCCTGCTGCTCGGCGCTCAACGCTGGCACTGCGGCCGGCGCCGGTTGCGTCGCCGCACGGATCAGCGCGTCCTGCCGCTGCTCCACCACGCGCAGCAGGGTGGCCAGGTCCGAACGCAGCATCTCCTCCGATACGCCCAGCTCGATACCCGCCTGGCGCAGCCACGCGGCACGCTGCTTGGCCGCGTACAGCTCCAGCGTATCGATGTGAACAAAGCTGCCGTGCGTCGCCTTGATCCAGACCTTGAGCACATCATAGGAAGGGTTCTTTTCGATCCCGCGCACCGTGTAGTGCCGATCGCCCAGCGCCAAGCGCAGCTCGTTGCCGTCGATGTCTACCGGCAGCTCCGGTGTGCTCGGCGGCACGCGGTGCGCCGGTGGTTCGGGAAGGTCCAGCGAGGCAACAGCAGCGGCTAAAGAAGAAGGGACAACCACGTCAGTAGCGGGGGCGATTTCTGCGTTGAGTTCTGACAGCAGATCATCCAGCGGCGGCAGCGCGGCACGTTCCGGCACGACAGCATCTTTCGCTTCCAACGTTGGAAGCGGCCGAGCCGGCGGCGTGCCATTGCCGATCCACTCGGCCTGTGGGATCACCAGGCCCAGCGACTTCACCGCCGGCTTCACGCTCAGCGCATACGCGTTCGCGTCCATACCCTTCGGGAAGCGACAGCGATACACGTCGAACCCTTCGCCGATCAGCCGCGGTGCGAGTTTCTCGGCCGCTGCATTACCGGCTACATCGGCGTCATACGCGATCAGCACACGACGGATGCCGTGACGCTGCCACGCCGCGAGGATCTCGTCGGTAAACCCTTCAATGCCGTAACTCGACGTCACGTTGCGATAGCCCGCACACCAGAACGTCAGCGCATCGATCAGCGCTTCGCAGAGGATGATTTCTTCCTGACCGATCAAGCCCGCTTCGTTGAACACGCCGCGATGCGGCCCAGGCAAGTACAGATGCAGCGGCGTGCCTTCGCGCAGCCGCTCGCCGATCTTGCGGCCGTAGATTTCAGCGACGTTGCCCGACGCATCGAACACCGGCACCACCAGCGAACCGTTGAAGTGCTCATGCCCGCTGTCGCGGTAGATGCCCACACGCTGCAACGCTCCGCGCTGCGCCGCACCGGCCTTTACCTGCATCACCGGCAACTGATAACCCAGCGTGCGATTGGCAAAGCCCAGCCGGAAGTGATCGACAACGTCGGGATGATCCAGTCCGCGCTTGGCCAGATAGGCCAAGGCCTCCGGGCTCTGTTTCAACATCGCGTGGTAATAATCCACAACGCCGCGCAGCAGCGCTGCATCATCCTCGGCCGATGCCGCCGCGGCGATCGACACCGCCGGCTTGGCGACCACCGCCACACCTTCGCCCGTCTGCTCGCGCAGCCGCTCCACCGCCTCGCGGAACGAAACACCCTCGCACCGCATCACCCAGTCGATCACCGACCCGCCCGCCTGGCACGCACCCAGGCAATGCCACAGGTTCGTCTTCGGCGACACCACCAGCGACGGCGTCTTGTCGTCATGGAACGGGCACCGCCCGATCCGATCCTTGCCGTGCCGCTTCAGCTCGACACCCGCCGATTCCACCAGGCGCTCCAGCGACACCGACAGTTTCAGCCGCTCAATCTCGGACTCGGGGATGCGGGCCATGGGTAAATCCTGTCAAGGATCATTAGCGAACCTTAGTATGGTTCGTATATGATACTTACGCAAGGTCACCCAGGAACCCAGGAGCTAGCCTCATGCATCCCGCACTCGACCACTGGCTACGCATGAGCTTCCCCGACCGCCTGGCGACCCTGCGCAAGCAGCACAGCCTGACCCAGCAAGCCCTGGCCGATGCGCTTGGCATGCATCTGTCGCAGATCAAGCGCTACGAGAACGGCACCTCACAGCCCACGCTCGAAGTGCTCAAGAACATCGCCCTGACCTTCAGCGTCTCGGCCGATGAACTGATCTTCGATGACACCGAACGCAGTCCTCCGGAGAACCTACGCCTGCACTTCCAGGCCGTCAGCCAGTTCGGTCCGGAAGACCTGCAGACCGTGCTCAACGTCATCGACGGCCTGATGCTCAAGCATCAGGCCCAGACCTGGGGATTGCCGCGGCAGGTAACGGCCGAGACGCCGGCTAGGAAGCGACCCGCGACCAAGGCCGCACGTAAGCGGCCGGCAACGCGGTAATTGACGAAGAAGCGCGAACGGCACGGGCGGACACCCGTGCCGTTCGCTGACCACAACCCACTATGAAGGAGTGGATCATGGCTAAACCTAAGCATAGGCCATCAACCGCTGAGCGGCGTATCACCGTCGGTACGGCGCACTATCCCGCGATCCATGGCCGCGAACAGAGCGGCGACCGCGACGTGCCTTACATCCGGCTACACGGGCATTGGCTGCGGCGCGCCGGATTACCGCCCAACGGACGCATCCGCGTCACTGTGCGCGACGGGTGTCTGGTCATGACCTGTGAGCCAGCACCACCGGAGAAGACACGGCGACGCTGAAGGCTTTAACGACAATCCCCGCCAGTGCGGGGATTGTTGTGTGGGCGGACTGCACCAGCTCTGAGCCAAGCACCCGTCAGTCAATCGGAGAAGTGCTCGCGAGAGAGTCGGAGTTTTCCGAGGACTGGCAGCCATCTTTCAATTATACAAGTGAACAAGACTCCGTTCGCCCCCGGAAGTTAACCTGACCCCGCTATCCCGGTTCGCCCGGGTCTTCACGGATGCCCCGATTCGTCGCCCATTGCCGTCATTACAAGCTCGACAATCTTCTCGCTCCCGGAGTCAACAGCTCGATCAAGCACACTTATCCCGAATCGATCAACAGCACGAACGTCTGCCCCTCTCGCTAATAGCAGCACCACAGTATCTTCGTGCTTACCGCAAACAGCACAATCCAAAGCCGACTCGCCTAGATCCGTCTGGTAGTTTACGTTAAACCCGTGTGCAAGCAGTAGCGCAACAATCTCTGCGAACCCGTTATCCGCTGCGATGATGAGCGGTGAATTTTCTCCATTCTCAAACAAGCTCACATCAACACCACCAGCGAGAACGTCTGAAACTTTTCGCACATCGCCACTATCACAATAGAGGTTAAGAAGGCGACTACTATTTAATTTGTGAGATTCGCTCATGTGCCTGGAACCCGCTCAAACTTTCCGGTTAGCTTGTTCCTATAGGCCGTAACGATTTTTCCCGTAGTATCAATAATAACCTTCACACTTCCTTCTACATTCTCACCAAGAACTCTAACTATCGCGCCCGACTTTTTATCCCGCCAGATTGCCCCTTTCGCAAGTGCTTCGAGAGCTTCTTTCGGTTGAATTCCACGCTCAAGAAGACGTTGCACAAAATGGTAAACCTTGCTGAACCCTTTAACGCTCGGCGCTTTGTCGATTATGTGAACACCAAATCCAAGCGCTTCAAATTGCTTAGCGATCCCCGCAAGCTGGGCAACCTTAACAATTTTTCCGAGCGGAATTACAGACAAACCTATCATCGCTATGGATTTAAGATTCGCACTACTCAGAATTGCTTCGCCGGATCTAACTCGATTGATGATTGTTCCAGTCTGCCATCCCGCCTCCGCCGCCGCAGCGAGCGAAAAGGTGACTGAAACTGCCTGAACAACGCCGCTTATGGTGACCTCGCCCGACGGGTCGGTGTTCGTGATTGGATCGGCTGCAACGTACGTGTACTTATGAAGGCTGTGTGGGTCATTGCCAAACCCGGCAAACGGGTCTACCTGCGTAAACCTCCCATTCCCCGGATCCATGTACCTAGCCCGCAGGTAGTAGAACCCCGAGTTAGGATCTAGCTGCTCGCCGGTGTACAGGAACGCGTTGTCGCTGGTCTGCTGTGATGCGGCCGCGTCGATTTCGCCGAAGGCTTCGAACGTCGTCTTGTCCGTAACCGCACCGGCTTCGTCGGTCAGCAAGCGCGTACTCCCCAGCCCATCGGCGTGGTAGTAGCGCAGTCCCGCAGGAACACCCGGGTTCGATCCGTTCGCAGCCACGGCCGGCGTGTAGCGCCTGACCCGATCATCCCCGACCGCATACAACGCCTTGACGCTCAGCGCGCCGCTGCCGTGTTGCTCTGCCTCCTCAATGACCTGCGCGTAGGCAGTATTCGGATCGATGAGGTAGTGCGTCGTGACGGGGTTGGCAGCCGTGGCATTGCGGGTCTGGTTCAGGCGGATGCCGTCGTGGGCGTAGGCGTAGCGGGTGACGTCGCCGGCCAGGGTCTGTAGCTCCGCCAGGCGGTTGGCATCATCGTATACATAGTCAATGGTTTCGACCGGCGATACTTTCCGCGTCGTGTTGCCGGCGTTGTCGTAGGTATACGTGGTGGTGCCGGCAACGGCGCCGGGTACGCTGCCGCTCAGCGTGACGGCCTCGGTTTCCAGGCGATCGTTGGCATCGTAGATATAAGCCGTTGTCGCGGTTCCCGTCGGGCTGCCGACCGGGCCCAGCGACTTCGTCTGTGCCAATCGGTTGCCGGTACGGTCATACGTCCAGCTCGTGCGGCGATCGTTGCCGGTCTGCGTGACGGTTTCATTCGTCAGGCGTTTTACGCCGTCATAGCCGTAGCTGACCGTGCGCTCGATCTGGCCGGTTTCGGTGATCGCGGTGCGCAGGCCGCTGGCGTCCAGCGTATAGGCCACACCCAGCAGCAACGTCGCGCCCAGCTTGTGCTGGATGCCGGTCAGCCGATTTCTGCGGTTGTATACATAGCTCGTCACGATGCCGTTGTCGTGACTCACACTCGCGCGATTACCCACGCCATCGTAGGTGTACGTCGCGATCGGTGTGCTCGATCCCACGGGTTTTACCGTCTTCAACCGGTTGAGATTGTCGAAGGTGTAAACAGGGGAACTTACCGTGCCCTTTCGTCCCGGGAACGATTTTTCCTTGATGTGGCTTTGGCTTAGCGAAGTAATTTCGCTAGCT
>JAAFHE010000333.1 GCA_013298265.1 Lysobacterales bacterium
CGGTTCGCCTTCATGCGTGTCCAGGCGGAGTGCAGCGCGTCCAGGTCGCGGTTCCGCAGCGCCTGGAGCGCCTCGTCGCGCAGCACGGGTTCGAGCTTATCGTCGACCGTCGCGTAGGGCTGGTTGAAACCCAGTGCCTGGACGAACGCGACCATGTCCTTGGCGGACTTGGCATAGCGCTGCTGTGCGGACTGCGCGAGGACGGCGGCGCGCTCGCGTTCGCCCTCGGGCCAGTGCGCCTGCGTCGGCAGTGGCAGCGGCGCGAGTCCGCTGACGCTGGCCAGCGCCTTACGTGGCTTGAGCCACGGCGGATCCGCCAGCACGCGCGGCAGGTCGGCGGCATCGGCCACCTCGGCGGGGCTGTCCAGCTGCGCGACCAGCCGGTCGACCACAGCCGCCGCCGGCGCATCCAGCCAGGGCCGCAACGCCGGCAGCGCGGCGGCCTGGCTCTGCAGCAGTCCGCTGAGCAGCGGCATGAAGGGTCCGGCCTCGCGGCCGCCGGCGGCGATGACGCGCGCCAGCGCGGGAATGGCCGCCAGCGGCCAGCGCTGCGCCGCCAGATTCAGGCGCTGCAGGCAGGTCCTGCTGCCGCCGGCGGCGCGGGCCAGCGCTTCGACCGCTTCCGGCACGCCGAAATACGCGAGTGCATCGCCGGTGTTGTCGAGGGCCGGCTCGGCGGCGAACAGCGGCAGCGCCTGCAAACGCCGTTCCTGCAGCACGGTGGCAAGCATCACGCCATTGTGGAAAAAATAACCGTAGCTGACTTTCGTGGCCTGGATCGCCGCCAGTGCCGCCGGATCGGTAGCCGTCAGCTGCAGCCAGTGCAGCGCCTCGGGCGCAGCCGGTCCGGACAGTTTCAGTACGAGCGCATTGGACAGCTCCGGCGCATCCGGCAGCAGCAGCGCAAGCGTGACCTGACGCGCCGGATGCAGCGCCGGCAGGCTGGCCTCGATCAGCGCCACGCATTCGCGCCATAGCGGCTCCGGCGCCTGCGCCAGGAAGCGGCGAAAGCACAGTTCGTCGGAGCTCAGTGGACCGCTCCAGCGCGGGCTGGCGACGCCGCTGACCTGGCGCGTCACGGAGAGCTTGTGGACCGTTCGGCGCCCGACGTTCCACTCGTTTTCCACCGTGACCGCATAGCCGTGCGACTGCACCAGCAGCTGCAACGCACCCGCGAGACCGTACTGCGCGATCAGGTACGGTGCGACGCTGCCTTCGGTGTCCTGTGACACCCGTGCACACGCCAATGCCAGCAGCAGCGCCTGCGATTCTTCGCTGCCGTCGAACCGGTCCTTCCCGAGCCGGGTCCAGGTTTCCTGCAGCAGCGGCAGCAGCGCCGGATCACACCCGGCGTGGTTCAGCTCCGTGTCCTGCAGGATGGCACGCTTCGCCAGCACCCACGCGATGCGTGTCTCCGTATCAGAGGCGGCCCCGGGAAAGCGTCGCGATGGCAAGGGCTCGTTGACCCTGCCTTCATGGCCCGACTGCAGCAGGCGTTTCATCGCGGCATCAAAATCCAGCCGTTCGCCGGCAGCGAGCCAGGGCGGCGTAGCGCCGTCGAGGCTGGGCAGCGGCGGCAGATCGTCGAGCCTGGCGGCGGCTACGGCTTGCGCTTCTGGCGCTGCCACCGGCGGCAGCGTCGCTGCGGGCGCGGGCGCAACGGTTGGCGGAACCGCAACGGGCAAAGACACCTGCGCTGCCGCAGGCGCCGCAGCTTTACTTTTATCTTTTTTATCTTTCGCTGCATTTGTCGCGACAGAAGGCACCGCCGCCGCGTCGGCACCCGCCTCGACATACCCCTTGCCGGTCTTCTCGCTGACCAGCTTGTCCAGCGCGGAGGCAGCCTTGGCCGCATCCGCGAAGTTCTTGGTCTGGCTTTGCCCCTGGGTGCCGATTCGGCCCCAGCGGATGACGAGATCGGAACCGTCCTGCTCGATTTCCCAGAACTTGTTCGACGCACCTTCGGCGAATTCGAAGCGGCGCATGGGTGCCCTGCTGCGGATGGCGGAGCGCCAAACCTAAACGCGACCGGTTACAGCGTCCAGTCGACCGGCGCCATACCATGCTGCACCAGGTATTCGTTCGCCGCGGAGAAATGCCCGCAGCCGATGAAGCCGCGATGCGCCGACAGCGGCGAGGGATGCGGCGCCTTGAGCACCCGATGCCGGCTCGTGTCAATGAGCTTGCCCTTGGCCTGGGCGTAGGAACCCCAGAGCAGGAACACCAGATGCTCGCGCTCGCGGTTGAGCGCGTCGACGACCGCATCGGTGAAACCTTCCCAGCCCTTGCCCTGGTGCGAGCCGGCCAGGCCCTGCTCGACCGTGAGCACGGCATTGAGCAGCAGCACGCCCTGTTCGGCCCAGGGCGTGAGGCAGCCATGCCGCGGCGGCACGAAACCGAGATCCCGCTGCAGCTCGACGTACATGTTGCGCAGCGACGGCGGCACCGCCACGCCGGGCTGCACCGAAAAGCACAGGCCATGCGCCTGGCCGGGACCGTGGTAAGGATCCTGGCCGAGGATCACGACCTTGACCTGCTCGAACGGCGTCGCGTCGAGCGCGGCGAAGATCTGTTTCGGCGGCGGGAAGATGACCTTGCCGCCGCGCAGTTCGCTGCGCAGGAATTCCGACAGTGCCTGCATGTCGGGCCGGTCGAGATAGTCGCCGACGCGTTGCCTCCAGCTCGGCTCCAGCTTCACCCGCGCCTCGGTCATGCGGTCTCCGTCAGCAGCGAGCGCGAATGCTGGCCGACGCGCAGCTGGAACAGCAGCTTGGTGATGAGCAGGCGTTCCTCGATCGGCTTCTCGACCAGGTCGTTTGCGCCCTGGCGGATCAGCACGGCCTGATTCTTCGGGTTGTCGTCGCCGGTCATGACCAGCACCGGCAGCAGCGCCTTGCCGTAGCCGAACTCGTTGCGGATGCGCTCGAGCAGGTCGCCGCCGGTCAGTTCGCCTTTGAGGTTCACGTCGGTCAGAACGATGTCGGCGCCCGGCCCCTTGCCCTGCGCCTTGGCGGTTTCAAGCAGTGCCAGCGCGTCCTCGACGCTGACCACATGCAGCACGGTCAGGCCGTGCTTTTCCATCATGCGCCGCGTCGCCAGCGCAACGACGCGGCTGTCCTCGACATAGAGCACGTCGCCGGTGACGTTGGACTCGGGCCGCACATAGCCGCGGATGAAGGCGGCCAGGGCGGTGAAGCCGAGCGACTTGTCGAAATAGTCGGTGACCGCGTCGGACATGGTGCGGGCGACCAGTCGCTCCTGCACATCGCCGGAGACGACCACGATCGGGATATAGGCCTGCGGCGCGTGCTCGCGGATGTACTGGGCGAGTTCCAGCCCGTCCATGTCGGGCAGACGCAGCGCCGTGGTGACGAAATCGACGACACCGGCCTCAAGCTGCTGCTTGGCTTCGGCGCCGGTTTCGCAGGCCAGTACTGTGACGCCCGGCAGATCGGCCTTGAGTACCTGCTCGATCAGGCGGCGCACGACCTTGGAGCCGTCCACCACCATCACCCGGGGTTCGTCGCTCGCTATGTGGCGGGTGAGATGCGCTTCCATTGGTCCCCCCTGAGGAACTCCGTCTTCTTACTGCGCGATGGATGACGAACCGGTTCCGGCGCCCGCTCAGTCCGGATGGGCTTCGGCCAGATGCCGTGCGGTCGCAAGCATAGCGCCAAGCCAGCCCAAAACGGCACTGAGCACCGGCACGGCCAGGGCAGCCACCAGCGGAAGACCGTGCAGGATGAACCGGTTGTCGTAGCTGTCGAGCAGCTGGTTGACCGGCGCATGCAGCGCCCACTGCACCGCGAACACCACGACCAGGGCCAGCGCGCCGCTGAACAGGCCGTACCAGATGCCGGTGTACAGGAAGGGCCGGCGCACAAAACCCGGACTGGCGCCGATCAGCTGCATGACCGCGATCTCTTCCGCACGCGACTGGATGTCCAGCCGCACTGTGTTGCCGACCACGAGCAAGGTGGCGAGCGCGAGCAGGCCGGCGAGCACGAGCACGCTGCGCTGCGACAGGCCGAGTATCGCGCCGAGCCGGCGGCGCCAGGCCGCGTCGTACTGCACCAGGTCGACCTTGGCCTCGGCGCGCAGATCGACCAGCACGGCCGGATCGACCGCGCCCTTCGTTTCGCGCGGGGTCACGATCAGCACATGCGGCAAGGGGTTGAACTGCAGCACGTCGAGCGCATCGGCAAACCCGGACATCGCACGGAATTCCTCCAGCCCCTGCTCCGGCGTGATCTGCTTGACCGCGGTGACGTCGCCCCGCATGCGCAGCTTCGCCGCGAGCGCGGCACTGGCCTCCGCATCCGCCGCCGGCTTGAGGAACACCGTGATTTCGCGCGCGTCCTGCCAGCCGCCGGCGAGTGCACGCGCGTTGTCGAGCAGGATCAGGAACAGCAGCGGCAGGGCCAGGGCCAGGCCCATGACCAGCGCGGTCAGCGCGGTCGCCCAGGGCCGCGCGAGCAGGCGGCCGAGGCTGGAAAAGAAACTGTAGAGATGCTGGTCGCGCCAGCTGGAAAACCCGAGCCGGCGGCGCGGCGGCGCACGCTCGGCCGTACGCGGCGGCGGCGCGGTCGGCTTGAGACGGTTGCCGCTGGGTTTCTTCGCGAACATTCAGTCGCTCCCGGGCCGCCAGTCGTCGAGCAGGCGCCCGTGGTTGAGCACGAGCACGCGCTTGCCGATGCGCTTGACCAGCGGCAGGTCGTGGCTGGCGATCAGCACCGTCGTACCGACCTGCTGGAAATCGGCGAACAGCCGCATGATCTCGGCGGAGAGCTGCGGGTCCAGGTTGCCGGTAGGCTCGTCGGCGATCAGCACGGCGGGCTTGGCCACGATCGCGCGCGCGATGCCGACGCGCTGCTGCTCGCCGGTCGACAGCGTGACGGGTTCGGAGCGTTCGCGTTCGAGCAGGCCGACCTTGTCGAGCGAGGCACGCACGCGCTTGGCGATCTCCTCGCGCGACAGGCCGGCGATGATCAGCGGCAGCGCGACATTGTCGTAGACGCTGCGATCCATCAGCAGGCGGTGATCCTGGAACACCATGCCGATGCCGCGGCGCAGTTCCGGGATGCGGCCGCGGCGCAGGCCGTGCAGGTTCTGCCCGTTGACCGTGACATGCCCGCGCGTCGGCCGTTCG
>JAAFHE010000334.1 GCA_013298265.1 Lysobacterales bacterium
GCATGCCTGTGGCGGTGTCATGGCGCAGCGCCGCGATCCTGCCGGTTTTCTATCATCAGTGGCCATGCGTCGCCATCTTGCCATCGCCATGCCCCCCCTGACCGCGTGCACGAAAACCCGGCCGGCGCTCCGCACAGCGGCAATTGCCGGAGCAGAAGCGTGGCGAGCCGGGAAGATCGTGCGGAGAACCACGGCGGCCTCAGGCACGATGGGAATCAACGCCGGAGGTGCGGATCAACCTTGACGACCAAGCGGCGGCCACTGTCCGTACAGTTGAGATCGGCGGCCGCACCCAGAACGGCACGACGCAAGAAAGCAGGGGTTGCACATTCACCGCCATAGCTGCGGGCTTTCAACGCAATCGCCAGCCGCGTGAATTCCGGGGTCTCCACGGCCCCGACCGAAACGATACGCGACAGCGGCGATGCGTCATGCACAGCCTGCAGAAATCCCGTCATCTGGGATACACATACGTCGCGAATATCAAGCACGACGACATCGGGCTGCATGATGGTGAGCGTCCGCAGGTCGGGCGAGGTACAGCCCAGAATTGCCTTGACCACGATATGCGCGTTGGACGGCAGCAGGGAAAAGAACACATAGTCCCGAATGCCTGATGCACGAACGATGCACGCCGTGACCGCATGCGACTTCGATTCAAACGAATAGGGCATCATTGTCGGACACGCCTGGGAAATGGTTCAAATAGTCACGGCGATTCAAACCCGTTGGCGAACACGCGATCGATGGAACGTTCGTAAGCACCGATATCGACAGGACCTGCGGCGGGACGGACGCTCGACTGACCCGGCAACACCGCAGCGCGACGCGGCTGCCGGCTCGGAATCTCCAGCGGCGGCGGGAACGGCAAGGCGGCTGGTCCACTCGGCGAACTGTTGCCGAAGTCGAGAAGCACACTGTCGCTGGCGGGGGAAAAATTGTTTCCGGCGGCGTTTTCAAATCCGGGACTCGCGGAAATCTTCGTCTGCGTCCAGGCGGCTGGTACGGCAGTGGCGGCCAGGTCAACGTAGTTGTGCGATCCGGTCAGCTGGCGCGACGTGGGCGCACCTTGCGCATTCACCCACTCGGCTTCGACGTCGCGAAACACTTGAAGGCTTCCGCCGCTGAGCCGGGTAAAGACATTGTTGTGCGCATCGACAGACTGCAGCCGGGCGAAAAGACGCAATGCGGTGCCGGAGTTGCGAAACGCGAACGTATTGTTGAGCAAGCGGTAGCGGCCGGAACTGCCTTCGCCGGTGCCATCTCCACCGAGGCGGACCGCATACGCCGAGGCGGGGCCCGTGTGGACGATCACATTGCCCACGAGCTCCCCGTCTTCGCGAGCCGTATCCTCGGCCCAGCGGGGATCATCCTGATAGTTGGGATCCGGGCTCAACATCTCGATTTCCTGAACTTTGGCGCCCTCGATCCAGTTGTAGTGCAGCTCTGTGCGCTCGGCGCGGGATTTCACCAGATTGCCGCTGAGCCCGTCGTGCACGTAGCTGTACCGCATACGAAAAACGGCGCCCGGGTGTTCAATCTCACCCGTCTGCGCGTAGATCGTGTGCTTCTGGTCGTTCCCGGCGCTGCCGATGCCATGAAGCTCGGAATATTCGATCGTGAGTGATCCGGCCAGGTCCGCGGTGTGAACACCGTGATTAGGACAATTGTGGACGAGCACATCACGCAGGGTGACGTCATGCGCGTCGTGGAACACGCAGCGCGAAGTGCCGCCCGTGATCTCGAACCCCTCGAGCACCACATGGTCGGAGGACTGAAACTTGATGGTATTGCTGCCGCCCTGAAGCACCGGGCGTCGTCCATTGACGCGGTCGCCGCGAATGATCACGGGTTGAGTACTGCTCCCGCTGTCGTCTTCGCGCACAACGATTCCGCTTCCGACGTTGTACGTCTGCGCCCCTTCGACATGAATGATGTCGCCCGGCGCGATGTTGCGCGCATCCAACAACGCTTGTAGCGACTGGAAAGGCTGTGACGGCCCGACAAAATACTCGGCACCGGATGCACTCTGGGAAGTGATGCCCAGCAGCAAGACAAGGATGCGGCGCACGGCGAGCTCCGATGGGTTTGGCTGAATGGAGATGCGACGCGACAGGCGGCTGGGATGCCTCTGGCGGGGGTGCTGAGGGGGAGAACTCCACGCCCGTCGCGTCGCGGACCAGAAGTCTCGCGTGTCGGGCCGGGCACCGCTATCTGTCGTTGGATAGGGGTGCTGCGTGGTCAGCGCAATCCGTTCGCCATGCCCGCGGGAGTTTCGCTACCGATTGCATTGTGTACGGGATGGCAACCGTCCGCGTCGACACACACGCCCCATTCCGCAGAGGGTCCTGGCCGGATGTCCGTCGTAGAGGCGGCCGATGAACCGGCTCTTGAGATCCGCATTCCGTGCCGATGAGTTCGCCGCGCGGACGCGACGGATGATTCTGCCTTCGCCGGCGCGGTCGCCCTTGATACACGTCAAGATGACGGGTCGAGCCCGGCGCTAGCGTGACTCGCCCAGATGGAGTGACGTCATGAACGACCTGCTTGCGTTCGCCGATACCCACGGCGCCTGGGAAACGAGTTTTGGTTTCGCTGCGCGCCTGGCGGCACACCTCGGCTCACGCCTCACCGGCGTGAACATCTACCCGAGTCCGGCGATGCCCGGCGGTTTCTACGGCGCTGCCGATACCTTCGCAATCGTTCTGGAAAGTGTGCGCAAGGCCGAGACCGACGCTTACGCCGCCGGCAAGAGCTTCATCGCCTGGGCCAAAGCCCAGGGCGTGCCTGAGGCCGCCTGGCAAGTGGCCGAAGGCAATCCCGGCGAAGTACTGCAGCGCCTCGGCAACCGGCACGACCTGCTGGTGACGGCCCGCAAGGCCGGCGTGGCGGACGATCACGTACGGCTCGGCCAGATCCTGTTGAAGTGCGGGCTTCCCCTGCTCCTGCTGCCGCCCGCCTGGACGCAGCCGGCCCGGTTCGATTGCATAGCACTGGCCTGGAACGGCGCGGCAGAAGCCTTGCGCGCCATCCATGCCGCCCAGCCGCTGCTGCGGCGCGCGCGCCGCATCGTCATCCTGCGCGGCGAACTGCGTGATGCCTACGCGGAGATCGGCTGGCTGCCGCCGTTTGATTTGAACGCTTATCTTGCATTCCATGGCTTGCAGGCTGAGATACAGGGCATTGCCGAGTCCGGCGACGCCGCCGGGCCTGCCTTGATCGAGGCCGCGCATCTGCAGCGGGCCGATCTGCTGGTGATGGGCGCCTACGGGCGCAGCCGCTTCAGCGAGTGGATGCTTGGCGGAGCAACGCACCACATGCTGGGGCAATCCACCCTGCCCGTGTTGCTGCGCCACTGAGCCCGGCACCAAGCCCGAGGAGAACCTGCCATGAGTCCGCGAAAATCCACACGTACGCGCAGTGAGTTCCGTCTTACGTTTCTCGGTGCCACCGGCACCGTAACCGGATCCAAGTATCTGGTCGAAGCCGATGGTCGACGCATCCTGGTCGACTGTGGCCTGTTCCAGGGCTACAAGCCGCTGCGGTTGCGCAACTGGGCTGAGTTTCCTGTGGATCCGGCAAGCATCGACGCAGTCGTGCTCACCCACGCCCATCTGGATCATTCGGGCTACCTGCCGCGTCTGGTCGCACAGGGTTTCAAGGGAACGGTATGGGCTACGCACGCCACGCGTGCCCTCTGCGGAATCCTGCTGCCCGATTCGGCGCGTCTGCTGGAGGAAGACGCGGGCCACGCCAACCGCAAAGGCTACAGCAAGCATCATCCGGCCGAACCGCTGTACGACGAAGCCCAGGCGCAAGAGGCCTTGCGGCTTGTCCGGCCAACCGCATGGGAGCACAGTTTCGAGCCTGTGCCCGGCCTGCGTGCGCGGCTGCGTCCGCAGGGACACATCCTCGGCGCGGCGGCAGTGACGCTGGAACATGCCAACATCCGCATCACGTTCAGCGGCGACATCGGCCGCAGCCACGATCCGGTGATGCCGCCGCCCTCACCACCTGCAGCGTCGGACTGGATCGTCGTCGAATCGACCTACGGCGACCGCCGTCACGGCGGCGACAATCTGGAAAAGGAGCTTTTGGCCGTATGCCGTCGCGTGCTGGCCCGCGGCGGCGCCATCATCCTGCCCGCGTTCGCGGTCGGCCGGGCGCAATTGCTGCTGCTGCTCATCGCACGCTTGCAGCAGCGCGGCGACCTGCCGCGCGTGCCGCTGTATCTCAACAGTCCCATGGCAGCCGACGTTACTACCCTCTACGAGCGTTTCGCCGCAGAACACGCGCTGGGCCGCGAGGATTTCGCCCTGTTGCGCGAGCGTGTCCAGATCGTCGGCTCCGCCGACGAATCGCGCGCACTGAACAACCGTAGCGGGCCGCTGATCGTGGTGTCGGCCAGCGGCATGCTGACCGGCGGACGTGTGCTGCACCATGTGCGCGCGTTCGGCCCGGACCCGCGCAACGCGATCGTACTGGCCGGCTTTCAGGCAGGCGGTACGCGCGGCGCGGCACTGGCCGGCGGCGCACGCAGCCTGCGCATTCATGGCGAGGAGGTCAGCATCCATGCCGAAGTGGTCTCGCTGCAAGCGGCCTCTGCCCATGCCGACTCGGACGAACTGATGGCTTGGCTGCGCAGCGCACCGGAACGGCCGCGCGGCGTGTTCATCACCCACGGCGAGCCGGACGCGGCTGATGCCTTGCGCCTGCGCATCAAGCACGAACTGGACTGGCCGGCGCACATCCCCGAGTACCGGGACAGCGTCGATCTGCTCGGCTGAAACGCTGCCGGCAACAATTCCTGCCGGCTGCAGCACGTTGCCCATAGCACGAATTCCCGGGAGCTCCCGATGTCCTCCACACATCCACATTATCTGGACTCCGCTACGCGCTGGTTCGGCCGACGCTTCGCCGACCTCGATCACAACACGCGGCGCGCACTGACCCACGCCGCCGAGCGCCGCGCCATTGCCACGGCCCCGGGAACGCACCCGGAAGCCGCCACCCGTTTCGGTGAGCGCATGGCCGACCGCGTTGCGCGCTTCGGTGGCTCGTGGGTTTTCATAGGGATGTTCGGACTCTTTCTGGCCTGCTGGAGCGTGCTCAACACGCAGTTGCTGGGCACACTGGCGT
>JAAFHE010000335.1 GCA_013298265.1 Lysobacterales bacterium
CGACGACAATCCATGAGTATCGCCCGCGGCAACGCCCAGCGAATAGGAACGAAAACGGGGTCAGGTTAACTTCCAAAAAACCAAGTTAACCTGACCCCGTATCTTTGTATCTTTCAGTTTCCACGCCGCTCGCCGGACTGACGAGAGACTCTACGCGCACGGCCCGCCTCAGCCCAAGCTCTGTGCCGCAGCCACCAGCTCCTCATCCGACGGCAACACCAGCAGCGCAGCACCGGCAAGCGGCGTGTAGGTATCCACACCCACCACACGCTTGAGCGGCTTGCCGCCATGGCCCGACTCGACGATGGCGGTGATGATGCCTTCGCCGACGCCGGCGCTGCGGCGGCCTTCGTCGGCGACGAGGATGCGGGCGCAGTCGCCGGCGTGGCGGGCGATGGCGGCTTCGTTCAGCGGTTGCAGCCAGCGCAGGTCGACGACGCGGGTCTTCCAGCCGTGGCTGGCTTCCAGCGTCTTCGCCGCGCGCAGGCCCATGGGTACGGTGTTGCCGTAGCAGAAGATCACGAGGTCCTTCGCCGCCGGCGAATACACGCGCTCCTCACCGAGCGGGATGTGCTGGTCGGGCGCGGGATAAGCGGTCAGCCATTGGCCGTCGCCGGGTTCGTACAGGTCCTTGGTCATGTACAGCGCGATCGGTTCGAGGAACGCACAGACGCGGCCGTCGATCTTGGCGAGCGCGGTCAGCGTGCGCAGCATCATCGCCGCATCGTCGCCGCGGCTAGGGCAGCCGACGACGAGGCCCGGAATGTCACGCAGCGCCGTGATCGAAGTATCGTTGTGGAAATGGCCGCCGAATCCCTTCTGGTAACCCAACGAGGCGATGCGCATGACCATCGGGTTGCGGAACTGGCCGTTGGAGAAGAACTGCAGCGAGCAGGCTTCGCCGCGGATCTGGTCGCAGGCATTGTGGAAATAGGCCAGGTACTGGATTTCCGGCAGCGGCAGCATGCCCATGTTGGCGAAACCCTGGGCCAGGCCCAGGATCATGGTTTCGTCGAGCAGCGTGTTGAACACGCGACTGCCCTTGAACGCCTTCTGCAGGCCCTTGGTCACGGTGTAGACGCCGCCCTTCTGCGCGACGTCCTCGCCGAACAGCAGGGTTTCCGGGTATTTGCAGAACAGGTCGTGCAGCGCGTTGTTGATCTGGATGGCGAGATGGCGCGGCGCCTGCTTTTCGGGCAGCTTGTCCTCGCCGCCGAATACGGCCAGGCGTTTCTCCGCGTAGTCGACGCGCTTGGCTTCGACGTTGACCTGGTTGGGGTGATACGGCGCGAGTGGCGCGAGCACTTCGGCGAGGTCGGTGAGCTTGGGACGGCGGTCGGCTTCTTCGGCCGCGGCGAAGCATTTGTGGCGCACGGCTTCGTAGCGCGCGAGCAGCGTGTCTTTGGAATACAGGCCTGACTCCAGCGCGATCGCGGCCGAACGCAGCAGCGGATCGGTCGCCTCGACCGCCATGAGCTCCTCGACGCTGCGCCACTCGATCTCGAAGTCGGTGCCGGCGTGGCCCATGATGCGCGTGGTGCGCAGGTGCAGGAAGGTCGGCCGCCGGGTCGTGCGACAGTGGTAGACGGCGCGCGCGACCTGTTCATAGCCCTCGGCGATATCCAGGCCGTTGGCGTAGAAATAGTCGAGATCGCGGCGGCCGCTGAAGCTCGCGGAAATCCAGTCGGTCGGGGTCTTCACCGAGATGCCGATGCCGTTGTCCTCGCAGACGTAGAGCACCGGCGCGGGCAGCTTCTGGTAAGCGGTCCACTGCGCGGTGTTGAACGCGGTCTGCGCGGTCGCGTGGTTGGCCGAGGCGTCGCCGAAGGAGCAGATGGTGATCGAGTCTTCGGGAATCGGCAGCGTGTGGCCAATGCGCCGCGCCTGTTCGATCGCGACCGCGGTGCCTAGCGCCTTGGGCAGGTGCGAGGCGATGGTCGAGGTCTGCGGCAATACCCAGAGCGGCTTGGAGCCCCAGACCTTGTGACGGCCGCCGGAAGCCGGATCGTCCTTGCTCGCGGCGAAGGACAGCGCCGAATCCATGATCGGATCCATGCCGGGGATCTTGCGGAAGCGTTCGGCCATGAAACCGCCGGAACGGTAGTGCAGGAAGGCCGGATCGGTATGCCG
Source organism: Lysobacterales bacterium (assembly GCA_013298265.1). Taxonomy (GTDB): domain Bacteria; phylum Pseudomonadota; class Gammaproteobacteria; order Xanthomonadales; family Rhodanobacteraceae; genus Tahibacter. Next base: position 2,131 of record JAAFHE010000335.1, read on the forward strand.
CGTCAGACGCGCGACCATCGCGTTGCCTTCGTGGCCGGACGAACCGATCGTGTAGAAGACCTTCTGCTTGACGCGCAGCACGCGCGCCATCAGGTCGAGATGCCGGCTGACCAGCTGCGACTCGAACAGCGCGATGAAATCGTTCGTCGTGCACAGGCTGCCCGGCAGCACCGCTTCGTCGGCGGCCGGGCGTTTACGTACCTGGCCGTTCCAGTCGCGCACGAATTCGATGAAGTTCTGATCGCAGACTTCGGCGCGGTTGAGGCTCTTGTGGCGGGCGGGAATGGGCGCAACAGCGGACATGGGCAACCTGATCGGCAAAAAGTCCCGGATGCGAAATGCGCAGGCGGTACGGTGATGGAGACGGGTTCTGAAGCGTCGGAACTACATCGGTAGTCGCGGCGCGCCCGGATCGTACCGGGCAGCGGCAACGCCGAACAGGTTCGGACGTTCCGAAAGAAGTGCAAGAATAGCTTCAGGTTGTGGGCAAGGAAACTCGACGCGCGCGAAAAGCCCGGAGGCAGCCGCATGGCTGTCCGCATTGGCTCCGCAGATTTGCGGCGTAGTGGTTCCTGGGCTGCGGCCTGCGTCCGGCGCGGTGACGGCCGCGAAAAGTGCGCATGAGCCGCGCTGCGACAAGCGGGCTCGCCGTAGCACTGCAGGTCGAACACTCCGGCCACACTAGCCTGGCGCGGCCTTGCGTTCGCGCACCGCTGGTGTGCGACGGGTATGCAAAAGCGCTGGTACTGCCCCACGGGCGAGCCTTCGGCGGGATAAGCGCGCGGCAGGCAAAGCGAACGCCCCGAGTCCGGCAAACGCGCGGCCACTCGGCAGCGCTCACGTCTGCTGTACAACGAATCCCGGCTGTGCGCGCACGCGCTCGAGCCAGTGCAGCACCTGCGGATACACGGCGAGATCGAAGCCGCCGTCGGCGGCAGCATGGGTGTAGGCGAACAGGGCGATGTCGGCGACGGTATAGGTTTCGCCGGCGAAGAACGGCTGCCGCGCAAGATGCTGTTCCATGACCGCAAGCGCCTGCGCGCCACGTTCGCGCAGTCGCGGCAGCTCGGCGCGACGTGCGTCGTCCGGGCCCAGCCAGCGGCAGATGAAGCGCGCGACGGCGATATAGGGTTCGTGACTGTACTGCTCGAAGAACAGCCATTGCAGCGCCTGCGCCCGCAGCCAGGAATCCTGCGGCAGCAGCGGCGATCCTTCGGCGAGATAGCACAGGATCGCGTTGGACTCGGCCAGACAGCGGCCCGGCTCGACTTCCAGCAGCGGCACCTTGCCGTTTGGATTCAACGCGAGGTATCCGGCTGTGCGCGTCTGGCCCGCGGCGCTGTCGACCTCGACCCAGCGGTACGGCCGGCCCAGCTGCTCGAGCAACAATTGCACTTTGTAACAATTGCCTGACGACTTCATGCCGTAGACAGTCAGCATCGCGTCACTCCCGAAGCGATATGAGAAAACCTACGTGAGAAAACCTAGCTGTGTGCCTGCCTGCGCGCGCGCCATTGCTCCCGCGTCTGGCCCCAGGCATCGATGATCATCGTGTCGTAGGGCGCCGGCATCGTCACGCGACGCAGCAGCCGCGAACCCAGCCGCTCGGCGACACGCTGCGACGGTACATTTTCCGGATCGATGCAGTGAATGACCTCGCTCCAACCGAGGTTATCGAAAGCCCAGTCGATCGCCGCGGTCGCAGCCTCGATCGCATAGCCCTTGCCCTGCGCCGCCGAGGAAAGGCCCCAGCCCACTTCCGTGCCGGGCCAATCCGCCGGCATCCACGGGCCGATGCGGCCCATCCAGCGACCGCTTTCCTTCTCGATCACCGAGAACATCGCGAAGCCCTGCAACTGCCACGAACCGGCCATACACATCATCGCGCGCCAGGCCGCCGAGCGGCCCTGCACGCCGCCGAGGAAACGCATGCACTCGGGATCGGCAGCGAATTCGGCCCAGGCGTCGAGGTCTTCGAGGTGAGGTTGACGCAGCAGCAGGCGTTCGGTTTCGATAAGTGGAGCCGGTCGCGTCACTTCAATCGTACTCGCGTGCATAGATCGACTCCCACTTGTCGCCTATCTGCGCCGGTGGTCGCGCGGCGCGATCGATGGTCTGCGCCGCGAGCGTTCGCGTGACCTTGTGCGCGATGTCCTCAAGCACCGGCCGCGCGCGCAACCAGACGTCGGGCTGCGGAAACGCGAGGGCAGGTTCGGCCGTAACGGCTTCGATCTGTTTGAGCGTGCCGGCAGCGCGCATAACGAGCGGTTTCTTCCGTCCGTGCACGTACAGGCGCGATTGCAGCGTGAAATACGCCGAGCCGCCCCTCTGTCCCAGTAACACACCGTAGCCCGCCAGGATCGGGCCGTTGTCGTGAACCACAACTTCGCCGCGTGACAGAACCAGCAGCGCTTCTGGCCGATGCTGAGCCAGCAGCGCAGCGGCAATCTCATTGAGTTTCCACTCACGGCTCGTCTGCAGATTGAACCAACGCTCCGGATCACCGTAGATGTCCGTTTCATCGACAGGGTAGTCCAGCGTCTGGGCATCGACACCGATCTCGCGCAGCCGTTCGACAGCCGCGGATGCCGCAAGCGCGTCGATTGCGAGTGCAGGCGCGTCTCCGCGGTCGTTGGAACTAGAAAATGTATACCACTTACCGACCGAATAGGCGCCGGCAGTGGACCCCGACAAGGCGACGACGAGCACGCGCTGCTCACGCAGGTCGAGCGCCCGTGTCAACGGAATCGGTTTGGCGGACAACGGAGCAACGAACCCGAACGCGAGCCACAACAGGCAGCACAAGACAAAGCGTCGGGCCGGAGATGTTCGGAATCCGGAAAACCGTGTATACAAATTTCCTCTCCAGTGAAACGTGCGTGACGTTTCCCTGCGCGAGCAGCGTACGCCACCGCGCGCCGACGGCCTCAGAACGCGTTGATCCCGGTCAGCTCGCGGCCGACGACGAGCTGGTGCACGGTCTCGGTGCCCTCGTAGGTGATGACCGA
>JAAFHE010000336.1 GCA_013298265.1 Lysobacterales bacterium
CCGGGCGCCGGTAGCCGCGCCTGCGTGCGCAGCGTCGATGCGCGCGGCGCGCCCGCGGCCGCCCGGCGCTCGCTGCTCATACCTGCACCAGCGTGTCGTGACTGGCGCGGGCCTGCTCCAGCAATCTGTCGGCGAGTGCGCCGGCCTTTTCCGTATCCACCAGCGGCGGTCGCAGGCGCATCAGATGCTCGAACACCTGCGCGTTGAGATTGTCCTGGTCGGCCCGCTTGCTCGGGTTCCAGATGCCCCGGTTTCCCTGCAGCTCCTGAACGAGCAGGTCCACCAGCTCGACCGTCACGTCCTTGAGTCGCAGCAGCTCGGCGGGCGTGGGCGCGTGGGTAGCGCAGACCACATCCAGCACGGTGCGCAGGAACGGCGCGCAATGCGCGGGCAGGTCGGCGGGCGTTTCGGCGGCGCTGGTCCTGCCCGTGCGCAGTTCGTCGATGAGGGTCTGCAGTTGTGCGATGACCTCGTTCCACTGCTCGCCCAGCGCCCGGAAGATCTCGTTCAGCCGTTCGGAAAGCTTGCGGTACAGCACCGGGTCCTGGTCCATGTGCTTGCGGATGTGCGAGCGGATCGCGTGTTCCATCTCCGAGGCCTTGGCGCGGTCGCCGGCCGTCCGGGCGACGTGCCGGTCGAATTCCGTATCGGTCAGCTGGATCGGCGGGATCTTCGGGTCTATGCCCAGCGAGATCACATGGTCGTCGATTAGCTTGCGCACCTTGGCGCCGACGTCCTTGCCGAGTACCGGCGTGTCCTTGTAGCGGTTGCGCGCGCGGGCGTAGATGTAGGCCAGCTTCTTTGCATCACCCGAGTACGGCAGCCCTTCGGGGCGCGGCAGTACCGTGTCCAGCGATGCCAGGAAGGCCTTGAGCTTGACCGCGAACTCGGCGCGCCGCTTCTCGCTGCCCAGCGCCTCGACGCAGGCCTCGGTGTCGTCCAGCGATTCGATACCGTGCTGGCGGAACAGATCCACGACACGCAGGTGTCGATCGCGCAGTACCGGAATCTCGTCCTTCAGGCTGGTCAGCGCGCCGTGCACGTCCTCGTCGGCGTAGGCGGCCAGTGCTTCCTTCAGGTGCTGCGCCACGCCGTAGTAGTCCACCACGATGCCGCAGCGCTTGCCGAAGCCGGTGCGATTGACGCGTGCGATGGCCTGCAGCAGCTCCGCCTCGCGGATCGGCCGGTCCAGGTACATCACGCCTTCGATCGGCGCGTCGAAGCCGGTGAGCAGCATCGACTTCACCACCAGGAAGGCGAGCGGATCGGTCTTCTCGGGCCTGGCATGGAACAGCGGCTGCTTGAAGCGCCGGATCCGTTGTTCGTGTCCCGCGCCGTCGGTCCAGGTCTTCCAGATCGGATCGTCGTTGTTGCTGCCGGAGATGATGGGCGCGAACTCGATGCGCGCGAGCGTGTCGCGATAGCGCCAGGCCTGCACCACGGCCTGCATGGACGGCGGGCGTTGGCACAGGGCCTCGTCGTCCAGCGCCTTGTCCTGCGGGTTCAGTGCGTTCGCGTCCGCGAGCAGATCGTCCCGCGCGGCCCTGAGCGCATCGACGTAGCGGATCGCCGCCAGTCGGCTGTAAGCGACAATTTGTGCCTTGTATCCATTGGGAAGAATGTGGGTGACGTAGTGGCGCAGCATGTCGCGCGCCTTGTCGGCGATCAGCGCCGGGGCGTCGAAGATGTGGCCCTTGGTCGCGTACTTCTGCTTGATCGCCTCCAGTTCCTCGGGCGTGTGCTGGCGGAACAGGTCCTCGAACAGTTCGTCCAGGCTGGCGCCGTCCTTGATCGCGCCGTTGGCGGTGCGGCCCTCGTAGAGCACCGGCACGGTGGCGCCGTCGGCCTCGGCCTCCTTGATCGTGTAGCGGTCGATGAACTCGCCGAAGATCTCATGCGTGCGCTTCTTCTCGCCCATGATGATCGGCGTGCCGGTGAAACCGATGCGCGCGCAGTTGGGCAGCCCCGCCAGCAGGTTGGCGTGCAGGTCGCCGGCCTGGGTGCGATGGGCTTCGTCCACCAGCACGAGGATGCCAGCGTCCTCGTTGAGCAGCTCGAACGGCTCGTTGGTCTTTTCGCTGCGGCGATAGACGGCCCCGGCCTCCGCCACCTTGCGCAGGCCGTTCGCCGGCAGCGGGGCGTCGCCTGCGTTATCCGGGTCGCGGTATTTCTGGATGGTGGCGAAGACCAGCCCCGGCCCCTTGCGCCGCGCCAATGCCTTCACGCCGGCCGTGCTGTCCGCCACCTCGACCACTTCGCCGGTGAGCGTGGCCGTGACGGAGAGCTGGTTCTGCAGATCCTTACGGTCGGTGACGACGATGACCTTGAAGCGCCGCAGCTGCGCATCTGCGCGCATCTTGCGCACCAGGAACACCATCGTCAGGCTCTTGCCCGAGCCCTGGGTGTGCCAGATGATGCCGCCGCGCTGATCGTGCTCGCCGTGCTGCAGCCGGGTCTGCCCGGCCTTGAGCCGTGCAATGGCCCGGTTCACGGCGCGGTACTGCTGATAGCGGCACACCGACTTGACGGTCTGGCCGCCCGCCTGCAGGAACAGCAGGAAGTGCTTCACCACGTCCAGCAGATGCGCAGGCGCGAGCAGGCCGGCGATCAGGCGCTCCTGTTCCGACAGGGCGGTCTTGCCCAGCGCCTGTGCCACCTCGATCTCGCTGCCGTTGCCGTCCGGGCCGACTACGGTCTTCCACTGCGCGTAATGCTCGAAGGCCGCGCCGATACAGCCCACGCGCGCTTCGTCGAAGCTGGTGGCCACCAGCAGCTGGTTGGTGGCGAACAGCGCCTCGCTGCCTTCGTTGTCGCCGCTCTCGAAGGCTGCCTTGCGCTGGTTGGTATAGCGGCGTAGCTGGTCCACGGCCTGGGCCAGCGGTTCCGGAGTCGACGGGCTCTTGCACTCCACCACCACCAGCGGCAGGCCATTCACCAGCAGCACCAGGTCGGGCACGATGAAGGCCTTGGCGCTGTTGAAGCCGGGCGCGCAGTCCACACGGTACTGGTCGACCACGGTGTAGCGGTTGTTGGCCGGTCTGTCCCAGTCGATGTAGCGCAGGGTCTGGCCGCGTCCGCCGTCCCAGCCGGGCAGGCCTTCGACGGTGATGCCACGGATCAGCAGCTCGGTGGCCTTCTGGTTGGCCTCCATGAGCTTGTGCGTGCCCAGGCGCGTGATCGTCGCCACCGCTTCCGACAGGCGCGCATCGTCGAGCCAGGGCTTTCCGTCGGGGCCGGGGTTCAGGGTGCGCAGTTGCTCGCGCAGCACGCCTTCCTGGATCACTTCCGTGAAGCTGCTGCGCCCGCTGACGGCCGGCGCGTCGAGGCTGCCTTCCACGTGGGTCCAGCCCAAGTCCCGCAACTGGGCAACGAAGGGCTGTTCCACATCGTCGAGTTCCCAGCCCATCAGGTGTCCTCCTTGGGGGCCTTGCGGGGCAGCGCCCCGAGTTCGCGCTCGATCTGCTCAATGCTGGGCAGCCCGGTCTGCAACTCGGCCGGCAGCGATTCCAGCAGTTTGTATTCGGCAATGCCCATGGGCTGTGTCTTGTCGCCCAGGGCGTATTCGGCCACCACTTTGTTCTTGCTCTTGCACAGCAGCAGGCCGATCGTGGGGCCGTCGTGTTCGCTCTTGATCTGGCGATCCACGGCAGAAAGGTAGAAGCCGAGCTGGCCCAGGTGTTCGGGTTTGAACTTCTCGGCCTTGAGCTCGATGACGACGTAGCAGCGCAGCTTGAGGTGGTAGAACAGCAGGTCGATGAAAAAGTCGTCGCCACCCACGTCCAGGTGAACCTGGCGGCCCACGAACGCAAACCCGGCGCCCAGTTCCAGCAGAAAGCGCGTGACGTGCTGAACCAGGGCGCTTTCGATGGCACGTTCGTCGGCCTGGTCGCCCAGACCGAGAAAGTCGAACAGGTAGGGGGCGTGGAGGGATTGCTGGGCCAGGTCGGAGCCGGGCGCGGGCAGACGCTGGGCGAAGTTGGTGAGGGCCTGGCCTTCGCGTTCGACGTGCCGGGTTTCGATCTGCATTTCCAGCACCGAGCGTGACCAGCCGTGCTGCACCGTCCGTTCGGCGTAGGCCAGGCGCTGTTCGGCAGTCTTGAGCTTGGTGAGCAGCACCAGGTTGTGGCCCCAGGGCATTTGTCCAACAAGCTGTTGGACAATTCCGGCGTCCGGCCAGGCCTGGGCAAAGGCGTGCATGTACAGCAGGTTGGCGCGGGAGAAGCCCTTCATGTCCGGAAAGGCCGTGCGCAAGTCATGCGCCAGCCGGTCGATCACCTTGGCCCCCCAGCCCTCGCGCGCCTGCCGCTCCAGGATGTCCCGGCCGATCTGCCAGTACAGCTGCACCAGCTCGCGGTTTACGGCCAGCGCGGCGCGTTGCTGCGCGCTGTGGATGCGGCCCTTCAGCTCGGCCAGCCAGTCGGTGTAGCCGGCAGGGGGCGGGGTCAGCGACGGCGGGCGGTCGCTCATGGGACGGCGGCGTCCAGCAGGGGTGTGACGCGGATGCGGCCGGTGAGGAGGTCGTTCATGAGGCCGGATTTCTGCTGGACCTGTTTAGCCAGTGCGAGCCGTTCACAGGCTAGCTTCTGCTCGACAGAGGAAAGCCTCTCAGCAATCAACGACTGCTCGTGAACAGGCGGGGCCTTGAAATGCAGCTTTACCAGTTCGGCTCGTTGTATTCCTGTAGCGGTGCTGCCGGTTGATCGCCTGACCATCGCTTGCTGGAACTCGTTGCTCTGCATTTGCCAGAAAGCGAAGTCGTTTAAGGCAATGCCGGTGTTGAATCGCAGGGCCATGACTCGCTGACTCAAGATGTACCTCGCGTCATCCGGGATTTGCGCCACATTTCCAAGTGGGGCTTCCATCGTGAGCAGCACGTCCCCTCTGCGCACATCGCCGTTCGTCATCCACTTGCGATACAGGCGCTCTCCGCCGAAATAAGCCTCTCGACTGGTGTCGATGGCGCCGGGCTGCACGTTGTTGGCCGAGAGCGCAAGGATGTCGCCACCTCCCCAATCCATCCCGAGCTTCTTCGGCGTGCGGCCACGAAAGTCAATCACATGCTCAATGGTGTCGCCGAAGACATGGACATCCCACTCCTTCGGAATCCACCCCAAATGTGACTCAGTGTACACATGTG
>JAAFHE010000337.1 GCA_013298265.1 Lysobacterales bacterium
ATGCGAGGCGCGCTGCAGTGCAGTGCGCTACCGATTGCCGCCGTTTTAACGGTAGCGTCGCCCGGCAGCACCATCCCCACCCCAACCCTCCGGCCCGTTGGGCGTTCAGGGCAACCAGAACCTTCGGTTCTAAGCGGTTGCCCATTCACCCCCTTGAAGGGGAGGGGGACCATGCCGCTGCGCGTTTTAGCCATCCCCTTCAAGGTGAGGGGGGCCATGCCGCTGCGCGATTTAGCCCTCCCCTTCAAGGAGAGGGGGGCCATGCCGCCACGCGTTTTAGCCCTCCCCTTCAAGGGGAGGGTTGGGTGGGGATGGTGTCGTCCTTGCGCATGCAGTTAGCTGATAGCAGCGACGCGATGGCTGTCCCGGCCTTCGAACCCTCTCAGAAACGCGGCGCCCGTCATTCGCGCGCACACGTCGACTGCTCACACGGCTTCACCCTGATCGAAATCCTCGTCGTCGTCGTGATCCTCGCGGTCATGGCCGCAGCGGTCAGCATCGCGCTGTCAGGTGCCGGCGGCGAGCGCCAGGCCGAGCGCGAGGCCGAGCGGCTGCAGGCGCTGATCGGCTATGCCTGCGAACACGCCGAGATCGGCGGCCGCCCGGTGGGGCTAAGCTTCGTCCCGGGCGGATTCCTGTTCAGCCAGCGCAACGGCGAAACCTGGAAGACGTTCGATCAGGGCGAACTGCGCATGCGCGACTGGCCCGGCAACCTGCGCGCGGAACTCAGCCGCGACGGCAGGCGTATCGAGATTCCACCGCAGCCGCCCGAAATTCCTCCGATCGTCTGTTTCGCCTCGGGTGAACTCACGCCGTTCCGGCTGGAACTGTCCGTGCCCGACCTGGCACTGCGCTGGCGCCTGGACGGCGCCATCGACGGCAGCGTGCAACGCGAGCGTCGCGATGTGTCGCGCTGAGCGCCGCTCTGCGGCAGGCAACTTCGACGTGAGCCGCCACGCGGCGCGCAGGTTCGATTTCCGGCGCCACGCGCCGCATGGCTTCACCTTGCTCGAAGTGCTGATCGCGCTGGTCGTGCTGGCCCTCGCGCTGACCGCGCTCGTGCATGCGGCCGGGGTCAGCGTGCGCGATTTCGGTGGCCTGCGTGAACGCAGCTACGCGGGCTGGGTCGCGGCGAATGTCGTGACCGAGGCGCGCCTGAAGGAACGCCTGCCGGCCCCGGGACGTCGCGACGGCCAGCAGCGTCTCGCGGGACGCGAGTGGTACTGGCGTCTCGAGGTCGCCGACACGCAGGACCCGCGCATCCGCCGTCTCGACGTGCAGGTCTTCGCCGATCTGGCACGCACCGATCCGGTCGCGCAGCTAACCGGCTTCGCCGGCGACAGCGTGCAGCCGTGAACGCCCCCCGCCTGTCGCGTGCATACGCAGGCTTCACCCTGGTCGAAGTGCTGGTCGCGACCGCCGTGTTCGCGATCATGTCCGCGATGGCCTGGGGTGGGCTAAACGCCGTGATCCGCACGCGCGAGGCGCTGGTTGCCGAGCAGCAGGACTTCAATCGCACGCTGCGCGCGGTCGCTGCGCTGGAACGCGATCTGCTCGCTGCCACCGCCCGTCCGGTGCGGGGCAACTACGGCGAGCCGCTGCCGGCACTGCGCGGCGACGGCGATCATCTCGAACTGACCCGGCTCGGCTTCGCCAGTTCGCTGGTCGATGCACGCTCGAACCTCGAGCGTGTCGTCTACGAACAGGACGGCAGCACACTCAAGCGCGGCCGCTTCGCCGTGCTCGACCGCGCCGCCGGCAGCCTGCCGGAGTTCACGACCGTGCGCGACCGCGTGCGTCGGCTGCAGTTGCGCTATCTGGACTCCCAGGGCCGCTGGCTCGATGCCTGGCCGCGCCGTGACGACAAGCCCGAAGCCTTGCCACAGGCGATCGAGTTCCGCCTCGACATCGACGGCGTCGGCGAAATCAGCCGGCTGATCGAGCTGCCGTCGTCGAATCCCGGAGGCCCGCGCTGATGCGCCAGCCGCAGAACGGCGTCGCCCTGATCATTGCGCTGCTCGTGGTCGCGCTCGCCACGGTGCTGATCGCGGGCCTGCTCGACCGCGGCGAGCTGGCCGCGGCGCGCACGCGCAACCTGCTGCGCACCGAACAGGCTGATGCCTACGCACGCGGCCTGGAACTCTATGCCGCGCGCGTGCTGGAAAAAGATCTCGAACAGAATAGCGTGGACTCTCGTGGTGACCTGTGGGCGATGCCGCTGCCGCCGACCGACGTGCCCGGCGGACGCATCGCGGCACAGATGCGCGACATGAACGGCTGCTTCAACCTCAACAATCTGCTGTCGGGCGACGGCAACGAGGCGGAATGGCGTGAACGCTTCCGCCGCCTGCTGACCGCGTTGCGGCTGGATCCGACCCTGACCGAAACCGTGATCGACTGGCTGGACGCCGACGGCGAGCCGGGCGGTGGCGGTCACGGCAGCGGTGCGGAGGACAGCGTCTACGGTTCGGTGCAGCCGCCTTACCGCGCGGCCAATCGCGCCTTCGTGCATGCTTCCGAACTGCGCCTGCTGCAGGGCTTCGGCGGCAGCGTCTACGCGACGCTTGCGCCGCACGTCTGCGCGCTGCCGCGCGGCAGCCTGCTCAATCTCAACACCGCGAGCATCCCGGTACTGCAGTCGCTCAACACACGCATCACCGAGGAGGTCGCGCGCCGCCTCTGGCGCGATGGCAAGGCCGACTGGGACGGTGTCAGCGGTTTCCGCCAGGAACTGCTGGGCCTTGCGATTCCGTTTGATGCGAGCCAGGAACGCGGCCTCAGCACGACGAGCCGCTATTTCCTCGCGCGCGGCGACATCGAACTCGACGGGCTGCTGTTCCATCCGACGAGCCTGCTCGACCGCGACCGCGGCGTGCGCGTGCTGCAGCGTTCGCGCGGCAGCGACTGACGGCGTTGAGACGCGAGTCACGCCGCGGCACAGTGCGCGCGGCGGGAGCCGGTGAGCCTGCTGCTACAATCCCGCGGTCCCGTCCTGCCCGGTTCTCATGTCGCCACGTCTGCTGATCCGTCTGCAATCCTCTGGCCGTCACGCCTGGCTCGTGCCCGGCGCCGCGGTCGAGTCGACCGCGGGCCTGCCAACCGCCGACGTCGTGGCGCGAGCCCAGGACATCATCGTGCTCGTCCCGGGCACCGAAGTGCTGCTGCTGGAAGCGCCCGCCGTCAGCAGGAACCGCAGCCAGCTAGCCAAGGCCGTACCCTTCGCTCTCGAAGATCAGCTCGCCCAGCCGGTGGAAGAACTGCACTTCGCGCTGGCCGGCAAGATCGACGGCCCTACCGTCGGCGTCGCCGCCGTGTCGCATGTGCGGCTGCGGCAGTGGCTGGACGAGCTGTCCGCCGCCGGCATACGTCCCGATGCGCTGCTGCCGGATTCGCTGGCACTGCCGGTCGGCCACCTGCTGATCGAAAGCGGCGGTGCGCAGCTGCGCCTGGGGCCGTGGCGCGCCGCAACGATGGAACCGGAACTGCTGGCCGAATGGCTGGAGTTCGCCGACGACGGCAGCCTGCCCGATATCGAGGTCTTCGACACGCGCTTCCAGCCGCGCCAGAACCTGCCGCTGGCCGTACGCGCGTATCACGAGCGCCAGGGCGACGCGCTGGCCCTGCTCGCCCGCGGCATCGGTGCCGAGCCGGGGCTCAATCTGCTGCAAGGCGCGCATGCGCTACGCCACCGCAGCGCGCCGGCGGCGCGCTGGTGGCGCCGATCGGCCGCCGCGGCTGCGCTGCTGCTGGTGCTGGCCTTCGCCCAGCTCGTGTTCGAACGCCATACGCTGGCGCGCGAATCCGATCGTCTCGACACGGCGATGCGCAACGTGCTGGTGCAGAGTTTTCCCGAAATGGAAAAAGTGGCCGGGGATCCGCCGGCGCTGATGAAGAGCGCGCTCACGCGCCTGGGTGGTGGCGAGTCCAGCGGCGGCCTGCTGCGCACGCTGCGCCAGATTGCCCCTATCCTGGGCTCGACCACGCGCCTGACCACGCGCGGCATCGAATTCCGCAACGGCACGCTGGAGCTCGCCGTGACTGCACCCGATGTGCCGACGCTCGACTCGCTGCGCGAGCGCCTGGCGACGCTGCCCGGCCTCAAGGTCGAACTGACCGCGGCGAACCCGGGGCAGAACGGCGTCGACGGACGCATGCGCCTGACGGGCGCCGCGCCATGATGCAGTCCTGGTGGAAAGCGCGCGAGCCGCGCGAACGACAGGTGCTGCTGGTCGGCGGCATCGTGACGGTGGTGCTGCTGGCCTGGGCCCTGGTCTGGTATCCGCTGCAGCGTTCGCGCAACGATCTGCGCGTGCGCGTGCAGGCGCAGCAGGTCGCGCTGCAGCAGATGCGCAGCGATTCCGCACGCGTCGCCCAGCTGCACGGCCTCGGCGCGCGCGCCAAGGTCGAGCGCCAGGGCAAGTCGCTGCTTGCGCTGGCCGATGCCACGGCGCGCGGCGCCCAGCTCGCCAACGAACTTCGCCGCGTCGAACCGGTCGGACCCAAAAGCGTGCGGGTCAGCTTCGAAGGCGCGTCCTTCGATGCGATCGCCGACTGGCTGGAGGGTCTGGCGCGCGACTTCGGCGTCGTGGCCACCGATTTCTCCGCCGATCGCGCCGAAGGCACCGGCCGCGTCAACGCCCGCGTCACGCTGGAAGAGCCGTGATGCTTGCGCGGTCTTGTGTCGCGGTATGCAGTTTCGGTCCGATTGCCGGATCGTGTCTTTCTAACATTGTCCACATTGAATCAATATCCGCATGAAACTGTTGCGTCGCCTGCTCCTGCTGCTGCTCGTGCTGGTCCTGATCGGCGGCGTCGTCGCCTGGACCCTGCCGGCCGACCTCGCCCTGCGCTGGCTAAAGCCGAACCTCGGTCCGCTGCAGCTGTCCGGCGTTTCCGGCACCGTGTGGAAGGGGCGCGCCTCGTCGGCAGTGGCCTTCGGCACGCCGCTCGGCGCGCTGGACTGGTCGGTGCAGAAGTCGCCGCTGCTGCTGCGCCGCGTCGTGTCAGGCGTCGGCCTGACCGGGGGCGCGCTCGTGCTCGATGGCGACATCGCGCGCGATGCCGACGGCAGTGTGCTGGTGCAGAACACGACGTTTGCGCTGCCCGCCGAAGTCGCGGCACCGGCGCTGGACA
>JAAFHE010000338.1 GCA_013298265.1 Lysobacterales bacterium
CCAGTCGCAGCACGAGAGCGTCACGAGAGTCCGGTGCTGGCGCCTGCCACTCCCAGTCGCCGAGCACCGGGCCACGACGGTCGGCTGGTGCCACCGTCCATTGCTTTGCCAGCGTACCTCCCACCAGCAGTCGTGCCTGGGCGCCTTCGGTGAGTATGGCGCCCAATCTCTGGCGAGCATCCAGCCCCTGCTTTTGGCGGCCGGGATGCAGCAGGACGGTCAGGCGCCGTTGGTCCGGCGACCACAATGGCACAGATACAAACGGAGAATCGATCGCTTTGCCGTTGACTTCCAGTACCAGATCGGCGGCCCGGCCCGACGGCTGCGGTTCGTCGAAGGCGATCGTGATGCGAAGCGCGTTCTGGACCAGGCTCGACCCGGAGGGGAATACCGTCAACGCGGGACTTGCCGCGCCGGCCGACCCGCTGAGGAGAAGCAGAATCCATGCGTGCACGTTGGTCACCTCTGGCGGCGGGCGGTGAAACGATCAGGCATCGTGCGGGCGGAGACGGCCTGTTCAGGCTCGGCAATTGTGCCGATCTCCCACGGTGGATTGGTACCGAATCGTTCGACCAGAAATTCGATGAATACGCGAAGGCGGGTCGAGACATGGCGGCGTGAGGGATAGACCGCGTAGAGAAACATCGGAGGCCTCGCGAACGCTTGCAAGACGACGCGCAACGTTCCCGCGGCGATCGCATGGCAGGCGATGAAACCCGGAATATGCGCCACGCCAGCGCCCCGCACGGCCAGTTCGCGCAAGGCGTCGCCATTGTTGACGCTAATGGTCGACGGAACGTCGACGGAGAACAGTTCTGCCGATTCAGGATCGCGAAACTGCCAATACAACCGGTCGTCGACATTGCTGTAGTTCAGACCGTGATGTTTCCTCAGGTCTTCCGGATGCAGGGGGACACCGTGCGCCAGAAGATAGGCCGGAGACGCAACGGCGACATGGGTGATAGGTGCGATTCGCCGCGCCACCAGTGCGGAGTCTTTCAGTCGGCTGATGCGTAAGGCGACGTCGAACCCTTCGTCGACGATATCGACGATATGGTCGGTCAGGCGCAGGTCCACCTCCAGCGACGGGTGGATCCGCGCGAACTCGTCGAGCACCGGCATCAGGTGGTGCACGCTCCACGAAACCGGCGCAGTGATACGCAGACGCCCAGCCACCGTGCTGGCCGTCCGGGCTGCGACCGCTTCCGCCTCCGCCAGCTCCTCAAGGATGCTCAGGCTCCTGCGATAGAATTCCTCGCCCGCTTCGGTCAACGACAGGCTCCGCGTGTTTCTGCTCACGAGGCGCACGCCCAGGCGTTGCTCGAGATCCTGCAACCGCCGACTTACGGCCGAACGCACCACGCCAAGACGGTCGGCGGCTTCGCTGAGCTGCCTGGTCTGCGCGATGGCGACGAAGGTTTTTATGTCTTCGAACCGGTCTTGCATTTTTGTCTCGTGATCAACGCTGAAAAGAGCCGGCGCATGCTCGTGTTGGGTCGTGCGGGCCTTGGTGGATATCGCGCGTGAGAAAAGGCCGCATTACGGCTGAAGGGAGGCCGGAGTTTCGGCCAATGGAGCCAGTGATGGACGCGGGTTGGGCCTGGAAGCTCGAGTCTAAGCGGCAGTATCGGGTTTGTCGCTGTTGGCGCGCATGCGGTGGGCTTTTTACGCACGGCCCGGCTCAGGTCACCCTGTCTGGCGGAGCCCCGAACCATAGCGCGACGGTGGCTCCGGCTATGTCAGCCCTGCCGGATTGCGGGGCACTGCCACTCCCGCTCCGGTCTTCACCCGCTCCAGCACCACCTGCGTCGTGAAGCTGCGCACGTTGCTGTCGTCGAGCAGCGCGCGGCGGGTGAAGGCGTCGTAGGTTTCCATGTCGCGCGTCAGCACGACGAGGACGAAGTCGTTCTGGCCGGTGACGTAGTAGCACTGCTGCACTTCGGGGCAGGCGAGCATCTTGCGGCGGAAGCGGTCGAGGTCGGCGGCGGTTTCGCGGTCGAGGTCGACGCCGACGATGCAGGTGACGGGAAGGCCGATGCGGCGCGGGTCGAGTTCGGCCACTTCGCGCGTGATGACGCCGATGTCGCGCAGGCGCTTGAGGCGGCGCTGCACGGCAGCGACGGACAGGCCGATGGCGTCGGCGATGGTCTTGGCGGGGATGCGTGTATCGGCCTGCCAGCGCTCGAGGATGCGGTAGTCGAAGGCGTCGAGGTCGGGCGTGTCGTGTTTCGTCATGGAAGGCGGGTCGCTTGCGGTTCGGGCGCATTCGCGCGGGCGCCAATGCGGCCTCGCGACGCGGTCGGGCGGTTAGTGTGTGTCTCGCGCTGCAGTCGGACAAGACGCGGCGAACCGGGTCGCGCTGTCCGGCCGGCGCGCGAGACACGAGGCTTCAACGGCCCGAGGAGATGACATGACATTTGCCAACCCGATACCGCAGCCACGCCTGTCGCTGGACCGCATTGCCGCGGCAGCACGCGGTATCGACCCGGTGTTCCGCGCCAGCCCGCAGTACGATTGCGAGCCGCTGTCGGCGGCGCTGGGTTGCGCGCTGCGCCTGAAGCTCGAGCTGCTGAATCCGATCCGCAGCTTCAAGGGCCGCGGCGCGGACTGGTTCCTGAGTCAGCGGATTGGGCGCGGCGAGCGCGGCGCGCTGGTCTGCGCGAGTGCGGGCAATTTCGGCCAGGCGCTGGCCTATGTCTGTCGCCGGCACGGCGTTGCGTTGACGGTGTTCGCGGCGACGCAGGCCAATCCGCTGAAGCTCGAGCGCATGCGCGCGCTGGGTGCGCAGGTGCTTCTGCACGGCGAGGATTTCGATGCGGCCAAGGCCGCGGCGCGTGCGTACGCGGCGGCTCGCGGTGACACGCTGGTCGAGGACGGTCTCGACGCTGCGATCAGCGAAGGCGCAGGTTCCATCGCGGTGGAGCTGCTGCGCGACGATCCGGCTGTGGACGTGCTGGTCGTGCCGCTCGGCAACGGCGCGCTGCTCAACGGCATGGCGCGCTGGTGCAAGGCGCGCTCACCGGCGACGCGGGTGATCGGTGTCGTCAGCAGCGGCGCGCCGGCGATGGCGCGTAGCTGGCGCGCTGGTCGCGGCGCTGCACCCGTCTCCAGTGAGCGCGTCGACACGATCGCCGATGGCATCGCCGTGCGCGTGCCGATCGCCGAGGCGGTCGCGGACATGCACGGCGCCGTCGACGATGTGGTCGAGGTCGACGATGCACACCTCGTCGCCGCGATGCGGCTGATCCACCGCCATGTCGGTGTCGTCGTCGAACCGGCCGGTGCGGCCGGCATCGCGGCTGTGCTCGCCGCGCCGCAGACCTTCCACGGCCGCCGCGTTGCCAGCGTGCTGTGCGGCGGCAACCTGACGCAACAGCAGATCCACACGTTTCTCAGTGAACCCCCAGGAGCATGACCATGATCGACCATATCGAACTGCAGGTCGCCGACGCGACACTGTCGACGCACTTCTTTGCCGGCGCGCTCGCGCCGCTCGGCTACGCGCTGCATGTGCAGGGCCCCAGCAACGGCTTCGGCACCGGCACGGACGCGCTGGATTTCTGGCTCAAGCCCGGCGGTCCGTCGGAACCGCGCCCGCATGTCGCGTTCAACTGCGCCGACCGGGCAACGGTCGACGCAGCGTACGCGGCGGCGCTGATCAGCGGCGGCCGCGACAACCGCGCGCCGTCCGTGCTCGAAAGTATCCATCCGCACTACTACGCCGGTTTCGTGCACGATCCCGACGGGCACAACATCGAGTTCGTCTGCCACCGCGCAACCGGCTGAGCACGTCAGCACGGGACCGGGCGCCGGCAACCAAATTGCCGATGCACCGCAATCCAGCCACAATCCCGCCGCACCGGACTGTGGGGCGAGGATGAGCGCAAGCGCGGCTCCAAGGTTGTCTGCGAACGACGTGCCGCACGGCCTGCTGCGGCGGGCCGCGCGATGAGCGGCTATAGCACGCACGACGCCAGACTCGACGGCCTGCTGCTGCGTGTGCTCATGCTCGAAGGCGAGGAGCGCGAGGAATTCCTGGCCGAGCTGCGCGAGTCCGAACCGGCCAGCCATGCGCGCCTGCTGCATCTGCTGGATCTCGCCGAGCGGCCGGTCGGCCTGCTGCAGACCGGCAAGGCCGACCGCGACGCGGCGATGGCTGCGCTGAGTGAACAGGCGGCGGCGATCGACGAGCACAGCGGCCAGCGCATCGGCATGTGGCGGCTGCTGCGCCAGGTCGGGCGCGGCGGCATGGGCAGCGTCTACGAAGTTGCGCGCGAAGACGGTGTATTTGTACAAAAAGGTGCATTGAAGCTGATCCGCAGCGACTACGCCGCGCCGGATTTCCTGGCCCGCTTCAGCCAGGAACGGCAGATCCTCGCCACGCTCAACCACCCGGGCATCGCGCATCTGCTCGACGGCGGCGAGTCGGCGGCGGGGCATCCGTACCTCGTCATGGAGTTCGTCGACGGCCTGCGTATCGACGCCTGGTGCGACGAACGCCAGCTTGATCTCGACGCGCGCCTGGCGCTGTTCATCCAGGTTGCCGAAGCGGTCGACCACGCCCACGCGCGCCGCGTCGTGCATCGCGATCTCAAGCCGTCGAACATCGCCGTGACCGCCGACGGCACGGTCAAGCTGCTCGACTTCGGCATCGGCAAGGTGCTCGACGCCGACGAATCGCCGGAGCACGCCGAGCGCACGGCCACGCGCCTGTTCACGCCCGACTACGCCACGCCGGAGCAGGTGCTGGGCAGGGCCGCCGGCATGCCGTCGGACATCTATCAGCTCGGCCTGTTGCTGTACGAACTCGTCACCGGCCAGCATGCGCAGCAGCCCGCCGACGTGACCCAGGCTGCGCTCGAGCGCACCGTCTGCCGCGACGATCCGCTGCTGCCCAGCGCCAGCGCCGCGGCCGCGCCACCGCCGACGGCGGCGCGCATCGGCGGCCTCGCGCCGGCCGCGCTCGCGCGGTGTCTGCGCGGAGATCTCGATCTCATTGTCATGAAGGCGCTGCGCAAGGAAGCCCTGCGACGCTACGCGACCGTGCGCGACCTCATCGAAGACCTGCGCCGCTGGCAGCACCACATGCCGGTGCGCGCGAGGCCCGAA
>JAAFHE010000339.1 GCA_013298265.1 Lysobacterales bacterium
GCGTCCGACAGAATCGCCGAGTAGTCCTTCGGCAATTTCCACGTCGCTCCACTCGGCCCGCGCCAGTACTTGCTCAAGCCGGTTCAAATGTTTGAGCCCAGCCAGCAGCGGCTGCGCCGCCAGACGCAAACTGCAGCAGCGTACCCGGATTCCCCGAGCATACCAATCGGGGGCGACGGCTGGCGCGGACGACGCTGCGACGACCCAGTTGGGTATGGCTGGCACCGGCGGCGCGTAGCCGCGTTCGCCGACACCGCGAGTGACTGTGATGCGCACGGCCGCACGCACTAGGCCGCTGCCGGCTTGCTGAGCGAGGGCCAACATCGCATCGGTCGGCGGCAGCGCGAATCCCAGCCGGGCCGCGCCCGTTTCCAGCCGCGCGCGATGGCGAGCCCACAGCGGGGCGACGCCATCGACGAACAGGATCGTCTCGAACAACCCATCGCCGTACATCAGGCCGCGATCATGCGCCGGAATCCACGCCCCTTCGGTGCCGTTCACGTAGACGCGCGCGCTCACGCGTCCAGCCCCAGCGCGCGCAGCAGGCCGCGGGCCTTGTGCCGCGTTTCTTCCAGCTCGCGCGAAGCGACGGAGTCGACCACGATACCGGCACCGGCACGCCAGCGCAGCTCGCAACCGTTCTGGCTGATCGTGCGGATCAGAATGTTGAGATCCATGCCGCCGTCACGATTGAGATAACCCAGCGCGCCGGTGTAGGCGCCGCGGCCCCCGTGCTCAAGCTCAGCGATGATCTGCATGCAACGCACTTTCGGGCAACCGGTGATGGTGCCGCCGGGAAACACCGCGCGGATTACCTCGCCCGGCGTCACGCCGGCACGCAGGGTCGCACGGACATTGGATACGATGTGATGCACATGGGCATAGGTTTCCACGCTCATGAGCTCGTCGACGACGACGCTGCCGGGGCGCGCGACACGGCCCAGGTCGTTGCGTTCCAGGTCGATGAGCATGACGTGCTCGGCTCGTTCCTTGGGATGTCCGACCAGTTCGCGGATGCGCGCTGCATCGTCGTCGCCGGGAAAGCGCGGTCGCGTACCGGCGATAGGTCGCGTCTGCACGGTATCGCCCTGCACCTGCACCAGCCGTTCGGGCGATGAGGAAATCACCGCCCAGTCGTCGAGCTGGAACAGGCCGGCGAACGGCGACGGGTTGGCCTGGCGCAGATTGGCGTAGATCTGTGCCGGCGACGCCGCGCGCGCGAGGCGCGCGCGCCACTCACGCGACAGGTTGACCTGGAAGATATCGCCGGCGCGCAGGTATTCATGGATGCGCGCGACGCCATCGAGAAAATCCTGCGCGGCATCCTCCTCGACCGCCGACAGCGCCAGCGCCGTCGGTTGTGGTGCACGGGCGTCGGCGAGGTCTCTCTCCACGACATCCAGCAGATGCGCGTAAGCGGACTCGGCAACCAGCACGGTGCGGCCGAGTCGATGGTCGGCGAGCACGCCGACCGGACAGCGCAACGCAATCGCACGCGGCAGCGCGACGTCCGGCGCATCGGGCAGTTGCAGCACCGGTTCGATGCTGGCCGCCAATTCGTAGGCGAGAAACAGCGCCCAGCCGCCGCGGAACGGCAGTGCGGCCGCAGCCGCGCCGGGCTGCGCCGGCAGCGCGTGCCACTGCGCATCAAGCACGGCGAGGAAATCGCTGCCGACAGAGCGGCCCTGCGCGTCGACAACATCGCCAGCCTGATCCAGGCGCAAGCTGTCCTGCGGAAACGCCGGCAGCACGTCCCACGCGGCCCTTTCGCCGATTGCCACACTTTGCAGCAGGCAAGGGTAGCGTTCCGGCCGCAGCGCGGCCAGCGCAAGCAGATCGTGACGCTGCGGCAACTCGCGCGTCACGACACCGGTATCCAAGCGTGAGGGAGCGGAGACCGACATGAGTCAGGCCGCTCCCACAGCAACGCGGATGGGCAAGTTCCCGAGCACGTCCGGGCGGTACCGCTTGTTGGTGAGCAACAGATCTCCGCACGCCGACACACGCTTGCGACGCAAGCGTGTGTCAGTGCCTTGGTTCGACACGGGCGCGGACAACAGGGCCATATTCTGGACTATGACGTCGAGATCACGCCTGCAGTACCGGACGCGCACAGCGAGCCGCTGGCCGCAGCGCGCTCAGATGCGCCGGAACACGAGCGTACCGTTGGTGCCGCCGAAGCCGAACGAGTTGGACAGCACGATATCGAGCGCGTGTTGGCGCGCAGTATGCGGCACGTAGTCCAGATCGCAGCCTTCGCCGGGCTGGTCCAGGTTGATCGTCGGCGGCACCACGTTGTCGCGCAGCGCGAGCACGGAGAAGATCGCTTCCACGCCGCCGGCCGCACCAAGCAGATGTCCCGTCATCGACTTCGTCGACGACACCATCACCTTGGCCGCGTGGTCGCCGAGCACGGTCTTCATGCCCTGCGTTTCGGCCAGATCGCCGGCGGGCGTCGAGGTACCGTGCGCATTGATGTAGTCCACGTCCGCTGCCGTGATTCCGGCATCCTTCAGTGCGTTGTTCATACAGCGCGCCGCACCTTCGCCGTTCTCGCTTGGCGATGTCATGTGGTATGCATCGCCGCTCATGCCGAAGCCGGCGAGTTCGGCGTAGATGCGTGCGCCGCGCGCCTTGGCATGTTCGTAGTCTTCGAGCACGAGCACGCCGGCGCCGTCGGACAGCACAAAACCGTCACGGTCCTTGTCCCAGGGACGGCTGGCCTTGGTCGGCTCGCTATTGCGCGTGGACAGCGTGCGTGCCGAGCAGAAGCCGCCGATCGCGGTACCGGTGGTCGAATACTCGGCACCGCCGGCAATCATGACGTCGGCATCGCCGTAGGCGATCATGCGTGCGGCCACTCCGATGTTGTGCGCGGCTGTGGTGCAGGCAGTGACCACGGAAATGTTCGGGCCCTTGACGCCGGTCATGATCGAGACGTTGCCCGAAATCATGTTGATGATGGTCGACGGCACGAAGAAGGGCGAGATCTTGCGCGGACCGCCTTCGGCCAGCGCCTGACTGGTGCGTTCTATTGTCGCGATTCCGCCGATACCGGCACCGATGCTTACACCGATGCGCTCGGCGTTGGCCTCACTCACTTCGAGGCCGGAATCCTTGAGCGCGCTGAGAGACGCCGCGACGCCGTAATGGATGAAGGCATCCATCTTCTTCACGTCTTTGGGCGCGAACCACTGCGCTGGATCGAAATTACGCACCTCGCCGGCGATGCGTGTGGAGTACGCGCTGGCGTCGAAATGCGTGATGGGGCCGATCCCGCTGACACCGCCCACAATGTTGTTCCAGGCCGTGGTGAGATCGTTGCCGACCGGGCTGAGAATGCCCATGCCGGTGATGACGACGCGACGCTTGCTCATGCGAATGCTTCCAGACTGGAGTGCCGGCACCGCCGAGCGGCAGCGCGACCGCGCAAGGCCCGGAATGGTCCACGCAGGCGCGAAGCGGCAGGGCGGCGGATCAGGATGGGCCGCATCGGAATGCCGCGCGTTTGGCGGCGCTCCCAAAAACGCGAACTGCGCCATGCGGCGCAGCTCGGATGCAGCTTGGGACTCAGGCTCAGGCCTTGACGTGTGCCTTGATGTAGTCGACCGCCTGCTGCACGGTCGTGATCTTCTCGGCTTCCTCGTCGGGAATCTCGCACTCGAACTCTTCTTCGAGGGCCATTACCAGTTCGACCGTGTCGAGCGAGTCGGCGCCGAGATCGTCCACGAAGGAGGCGTTCTGGGTCACTTCGTCTTCCTTCACGCCGAGTTGTTCGACGACGATCTTCTTGACGCGTTCTTCGATGCTGCTCATTGTGCAAATTCCTCCCGAAGGGAATAGTTCAAAAATCGAAACCACACTTCCTGTCATTCACGGCGCGCCGGCTGGCAGCACCGTATCCCGGTGGGCAACCCGCCCCTGCGCGGGCCAATTCCTTGGCAACACAAAGCCCGGCGATTGTAGATGAATCGGAACTCACCAGCCAGATACGCTCGTTTGATACAAGCACGGCAGGCAAACCGCTGATTCTCAAGGCATGTACATGCCGCCGTTGACGTGCAGCGTTTCCCCGGTGATCCACGCGGCCGCCGGCGAGGCGAGGAACGCGACCGCATGGGCGATGTCGTCGGGCTGGCCCAGACGGCCCAGGGCAATCTGTCCGAGCATCGCGTCCCGCTGTTCCTGCGGCAGCGCCGCGGTCATGTCGGTCTCGACAAAACCGGGCGCGACCACGTTGACGGTGATGCCGCGCGAACCGATCTCACGTGCCAGCGATTTGGAGAAAGCGATGATGCCGGCCTTGGCCGCCGCGTAATTAGCCTGCCCCGGATTGCCGGTCAGCCCGATCACCGAGGCGATGCTGATGATGCGGCCCTTGCGTGCCTTCATCATGCCGCGCAGAACCGCCTTGGAGGTGCGGTAGACCGAGGTCAGGTTGGTATCGAGTATGGCCTGCCAGTCGTCCTCCTTCATGCGCATGAGCAGCTGGTCGCGCGTGATCCCGGCGTTGTTGACGAGCAGTGAAACCGGGCCGAACTCCTTGGTGATCGCGTCGATCAGTCCGTCGACCGCCGCGCCGTCGGTGACGTCGAGCACGCGGCCGTGGCCGCCCAGCGGCGCAAGGGTCTGGCCGATCGCCGCAGCACCACCCTCGCTGGTCGCGGTGCCGACAACCGTGGCGCCGGCATCCGCCAGACGCCTCGCGATCGCGGCACCGATGCCGCGGCTGGCGCCGGTGACGAGTGCGATTTCGCCCTGCAGGTTTCCACTCATGGCATTGTTCCTTAGTAACTTGTGCTTGGATTGCGTCGACGAGTGCCGCATCGAGTTCCGCCAGTGCGCCGATCCCGCGCGTATCCGGACTCTTGTTGAGACGCCAGGCCAGCCCAGGAAGCACCCTGCCCGCACCGCACTCGGCGGTGTTCACCTCGAGACGCGACCAGCAGCGCCGGCTGCGTCTTGTCGATCCGACACAAGGGAGCAGCGCGCGTCAGGGCCAGCGTAAAGGCGAGATGAGTGCGCGTCATAGGAAAGGAATGGACGGACAGACAGCGCGAACGGATCGCGCTGCTCGCCCTCAATAGCGCACGAGTGCCGAACC
>JAAFHE010000034.1:0-6353 GCA_013298265.1 Lysobacterales bacterium
CCGATGACAGGGTCATTGGGTCCGCTGACAGCGTACTGACGCCAAATTGCGCCGAAAACGGCGCATTTTTCGGCATCTATTTGAGAATTCCTCTCCAAAAGTATTTCTTCAGAGTAGAAATGGCCTTCGTGTATGCGTAGGCGGCAGCTTGTTCAGAGTCTCCCTAGGTGCTCCGGCGTTGCAGCAGGGCGAGAAATTCACGGCGGAGGTTCGAGTCCTTCAGGAAGGAGCCGCGCATCACGCTGTTGATCATTTTTGAGTCCGCATCCTTCACGCCGCGCCATTGAGTGCAGAAATGGTCGGCTTCCATCACGAGTGCGAGCCCGTCCGGCTGCATGCGGTCTTGCAGCAGATCTGCAAGTCGCTTCACCGCCTCTTCCTGGATCTGCGGGCGGCTCATCACCCATCCGCACAGGCGCGCGTACTTCGACAGCCCTATGAGATTGGAATGCTCGTTGGGCATGACTCCGATCCAGACCTTGCCGATAATCGGGCACAGGTGGTGCGAGCAGGCACTGCGCACCGTGATCGGTCCTACGATCATCAGCTCGTTCAGATGTTCGACGTTGGGGAATTCCGTCACGTCTGGTTGCGGGTGGTAGCGGCCTCTGAAGACCTCAGTCAGGTACATTTTCGCGACGCGCCGCGCCGTGTCCCGCGTGTTGTGATCACCTTCGGTGTCGATTACCAGGCTCTGCAGCACGCCCTGCATCTTCAGCGTCACCTCTTCGAGCAAGAGGGGCAGTTCCGCCGCCTCGATGTGGCGCGCGATGTTGTCGTTGGCATGGAAGCGCTGTTGCGCTGCCCGCAGCCGCCCTCGGATCCTCTCCGAAACCGGAACCGGCTCGCCCTGGTTCGGAACAACCTCGTCGGTCCGCTCTAACGTCGTTTGCATGGCATGGACAGCTGTCGGGTAGTTGAGGCCAGGGGAGCAGAGCTCACGGCCCGTTGCCGGGCCGGAACTCGCTCACGTGGTGCTGGCTGCTTACTTCGGCATGACCACCGTGTCGATCACATGGATCACGCCGTTGTCGGCGACGATGTCGGTGCCCGTTACCTTGGCGTTATTGACCATGACTCCCCCGGCCGTCGTGACGTTGAGGTTCGAACCCTGCACCGTCTTGACCATTCCGGCCTTCACATCCTTGGACATCAGCGCGCCCGGCACGACGTGGTAGGTCAACACGGCAGTGAGCTTGGCCTTGTCCTTCAGCAGTGCGTCGAGATCCGCCTTCGGGATCTTGGCGAACGCGGCATCCGTCGGCGCGAACACGGTGAAGGGGCCCGGGCCTTTCAAGGTATCGATCAGGCCGGCTTCGGTCAGTGCGGCGGCAAGCGTCTTGAACTGTCCGGCCGCGACCGCGGTGTCGACGATGTCCGCCGCAGACGCGCCTGCTGCGAAGAGGGAGCCTGCAACCAGTGCGAGCAGTTTGTTCTTCATGATGTGTCCTTTGGGGTGGCGAATCAGGATGAAGCGTGGGATGGGGGAAAGTCGTTCAGGTGTGAAGGAAGAAGCGCGACCCATGAAGCGGCGCGTCGGCAGGAGCCACCGAGGCGCCCGTCACTACCCAGGCCGCGGCGGCAGTTAGCCACCTTGGCAGTGAAGAGGCAGTGAACTAGACAAACATTGGACACAAGATGCCGCAGCGGTACAGAATCCGCCCACCCGGCGACAATCACGGCACCGCGTTAGCGCGTCCACATGCAGAATTTCCGTGGTGCCGCACCCTTACAGAGTGGGAAACATGTCCGGAAAAGCGTCGAAAACCAGCGTTCCCGATCCGCCTCCGAAGTTTCGTATCGGCGCGGTATCGCGGCTCACCAAGGTCCCGGTGGATACCCTGAGGGTGTGGGAGCGTCGGTACGCAGTCGTCGCCCCGAACCGCGATCTGTCTCCGGTGCGCCTGTACGACCAGGACGATGTCGAACGGCTGGTACGCATCAAGCGACTTGTCGATGTCGGGCATGCCATTGGTTCCGTGGCGAACCTTTCGCGAGCGGAACTGGAAGCGATGCTTGCTCTACACGAGGCGCCGGCGCACGCGTCGATTCGAGGCGAGACTGACGCCACCGAAGTCTGCTGCTACAGCGACTCGCCGAGTTCCATGGATACCGAGAAGGCAGCGTCCGAGGGCGTGACGGTACTTGGGCAGTACAGCAACTGGATGGCGTTTGAAACCGCCGTCATGGAGCGCTCACCGGCAGCAATGGTCATCGAAATGGCGGCGCTCATGCCGCAGCGTGTGGACGACATCCTGCGGCTGTTCTGGCGATCGTCCTTTGTGCACGTGGTCGTCTGCTATGGATTCTCCCAAGCCGCGCAGGTGCGGCGACTCGAAGCGGAAGGTGTGATTGCACTGCAGTCACCCGTTGGCTCTTCCCAGATCATTCGCGAATTGCGGCGATCACCTAACGAGGCGCATCCGCGACCCGCCACGGCGCGCGCGGTCCTTGAGCCGCGCATGTTCGAAGATGCAGCCTTGCTTGAGATTGCGCGACGCACAACGACAGTCGATTGCGAATGCCCGCACCATCTGGTCGGCATCATCCGAACCTTGAACGAGTTCGAGTTTTACAGCGCCAATTGCGAACACCGTGGTGCCGACGAGGCGGCCCTGCACTCCATGCTGCGAGCCAGCACCGCGCAGGCTCGCGCGGTAATGGAGCGCGCGCTAGTCGAAGTGGCGGCATTCGAGGACATGCCGCTCCCCGGGCGCGCGCGCGACTCGCGAGCCGGATAAGGCGTGAGCCAGCGGTCAGGGTCATGAATTATGACTCTTTTGGGAATTGTGTAATTCTTTGGGACATCCAAGGATTTATCGATTTCAGATGCAACCAGGTTTTCCTTGTGTCCGACGGAATTGTGAGGACCATCGAGGATCGGAACATCGGTCCCAAAGCGAGATGTCGGTAGGGCGCGCGGATTTGGTGCGGGCGTTGCGGAGGATGAACCGGGGCGAGCAGGGCAGGCGAGCGTTCACCCAGGTGGCGATTTGCAGCGCGAGCCGGATGCCCTTTAGCCAGCGCTGGCCGAGTCGTTCCGCAGTACCGGTGTCAGGTTAACTTACTGCCCAACTTAACCTGGACCCCGTTCATGCCCAGGCACGACCGCACTCGCTCCGCTTTTTTGCAGACCCTTGCCTCAGGCGCCGCCTGGCCGCGCCAAAGCAAAAAGCAAAAAAGCTTTCCCCTATAAATGACACCGTCCTGCAACGGCAGGACGGGGCTCGTTCAACCCGGGATAGATAGCGGCTGCGCGATCTATCCCTATTCGTTAGGGGCGGCTTTGCCGAGAGCTGAAGAATGCGACCGTCTTTGCACTGAGCAACGCCCAGGCGTTGATGGCGATCTCTATGGTGGACCGCACCACATTCGATCCCAGCTTCTGAAACATCTTTGGATCGCCCGTGCCACTGAATTCGGCGATGAGAAGGATGTTTTGGATGGCAAGCGTACCGAAGAACACCAGTGCAGCTCCGAGCATTCCAAGCCGAGCTTGTTGCCGGCCCATCAGCGCTGCGATGGAAGCCACCACCAAGAACATCGCAATGCCGCCAGCCGTCAAAGCTCGCGCAAATCCCGGGCGAAGCTCGGCGGGCGCTTGCGGCGAAATGAGAACGAACAGAAGGGCGGCCAGACTGAGGAGGCCGACGAAAATGTTCATGATTGCTGCAACCCACAGTCGCTTTGGTCTCGACACGCGTGAAGACATTCAAGTGGCCCCTAGCGCCTGAGTTAAGCCGGCCCGTGGCGGGGCGGCCAGTAACGGGGCCAGGTTAACTTACTGCGCGACGTCACTAAGTTAACCTGGCATCGTTCATCGACATTTGACACCGTTGTTCATGGCGCATGGCGCGCGCATGCCAAGTGTCGCCGCGAATCTGGGCACACTCGCGGATGGGCCTATTGGCTTCGACGCTGCCGACATCACTGGAGTGCGTGATTCGACCAGTGAGGTACGAGGCTATCCCGTACACTTTGCGCGTCACGCGAACGGCGTCTGGCGCATCGACTCCATGTAGGAGCATGACTATGACCGTGTCGAATGAGCGTCAGGACGTTTCCGCCACGGGAGGTGACTCCCGTCACGTGTTGTCGGGGTGGCTGCGCATTGTGGGCGGCATAGTCATTCTAGCGACGGCCGTCGTGCTCACGGTCGCCGCTCTGTGGCTATTCGCCCCCGAGCTACTTACGGGCTCTCGCCGTACTGAGGGCATGATCCGCATTCTTGTCACGAGCCTGATCGTGTCCAGTGGTGGTGGACTATTTATGAGTGTGATGACCAGGAATCCGTCGTGGCTCCTGACGCTGCTCGCCGCCGGTGGAATGGTGGCGTTGTGGCTTCTGATCGCTGGGGCGATGGGGCCGTTGATGCATTAGGTACCACCTACTTGACCCTCCAGCCTTGGATTTCACCTATGAGCGTGCTGCCGGTCGGTCCGCCGACGGTGCGTTTGCCAGTAAAGGTACTACCGAGTAGTTCACCCTTCAGATCGTTGTCCACGTCGCACCAGTTGGACGTGAGATTTATCCGGAGATTGCGCCCTTCAACGAGTGCTGCTGGCTTTGAGGGCACTTCCCCCAAGGAGCCAACCTCACCTTCAAGCAGTTCCAGGGCTCGCCAGTCCCCTGAAGTGCATGTCTGTGCCTCTGCGTTCGACACGCGAAAGGTCAGCGTGTCCTTATTTCCGCTTCGGTCGATTGTGACGAATGTCCAAACGGCTCCAGCTTGCCAGTCAGCGGGCGTTGGTTCTGCGGACAGTATTCGGTAGCGCTCAAGTCGCTTCGTGACCGCGCTGTTGCCAGCGCAAGCGGTTATGGCAATTGCTGTGAGAACGCAGATCAGCCAGTTACGCATCCTGTGGCACCTAACTTCGATTTCATACCCCAGTTCGGGGCGCAGTAGATCCAGTATCGCCTGAATCTCCAGACGTTTCCGACACGCCATTGCGTCGCACTTTGATGCTCTCCAGCGCGGGCTCGTCCACGCTGCCGCCGCTACCTCGGCGATGTGGCGCGTGTCACCGGCCGCCCCCATGGAGACATTCCCCGATCGCCGTAATGGATCCAGGTGCTGACCGGAGCGATGGAGCCAGCGGATGATCGGGCTATTAGCGCCAGTCGATGATCGCCGTATTCGAGCTAGCCGAGGACCGGGCTAAAGACGCCAGCGGATGCCCTGATCGGGGGGCTGTCGAACTCCCATTCAGCGCTGCGCTCCGGACCTTTTGCCTGGGGGGCGCCTGCCCGCCGGCCCGCTGTTGTGTCGTGTCGCGCTGGGCCGCCAGGCCCGTTCCGCGCGCGGCGCCGGCTGGCGTACACGCCAGGCGGCGGATGCGGGCCGGGTTGGCAGGCTGCAGGAACCGATCCGCGAACGCGATGGCAGAACTCCCGCGCTTCCGTCGTTCAATGCAATAGGCGCTCTGTGCCCAACACAGGACAGCACCCGGGTCCACACGTCCCGTCGATAGCGTCGCTGGTGCGCAGGTTCATTTGCGTGGGCGCGGGGTGTGCTGTGTCACAACCATCCATCGAAGGGCGAGACATGAATCTACTGATCAAGCAAGCGGGCCGGTTCGTTTTCGCCAGCGCATGGTTTCTGGCAGCCGGTGCAGGTACGCCCGCTGTGGCGGCCAATCAGGCGTTCGTCACATCCATCGCCGACAGCGGGATATTGGGCAACTGGGCCGATGCGGGAGGCAACGTGGGGTTGGCCGCGGGCGATGCGATCTGCGTGGCGCGCGCAACGGCGGCGAATCTGCCCAACCCGGGCCAGTTCGTCGCGTGGATGTCGGATTCGACGAACGACGCCTACTGCCGCATTCACGGCTTCAACGGAACCAAGGCCAACTTGTGTGGGCAGGCCACGCTGCCGGCGGGCGCCGGACCGTGGCAGCGCGTCGACGGCACGCCGTTCATGGCGGTGATCGAACGCGCGGTGGAAGGAGACGTCTACATGCCGTTGAGCCTCGACGAGTTCGGCGCCACGGTAAACAACCAGCGCCTCTATACGGGGACCACGCCCGACGGCACGGTGACCGATCTGCATTGCGGCAACTGGCTCATCGATGACGATGTGAGAGTCGGCAGCACGTCCCAGACGTATCCGGGATGGACCCAGTCCTCCGGCAGGGCCTTCTGCAACAGCGGCCGTCTGGCCTGCATGCAGAAAGGTGCGGGACCTGCACTGTCCTTGCCGCCGATCGGCAGGAAGCAGGCGTTCATTACACGGGAGCTATCCAACGGCAACCTGGGGACGTCGCCGCTGGCGGGCGGGAATTCCGGCCTCGCTGCTGCCGATGCGATCTGCCGAAACTCTGCGCAGGCCGCGAATCTGTACGAGCCACAGAGCT
>JAAFHE010000034.1:6363-13085 GCA_013298265.1 Lysobacterales bacterium
TGGTTCCGGCTCGACGGCGTCAGGTTTGCCGATGATTTCGCGCAGATCAGCTCGGGCTTCGTGCGTGCCCCGCTGAACCTGACCGAGACCGGTCTGTACTGGAATTCGTTCGTGAACTACGCATGGACCGGCGTGGACAACACCGGCAGTTTCGGTGCGAATTGCAGCGGCTGGAACGCACCGTCGGGAGCGGGCTGGACGAGTCTGCCGGAAGCCAATGGTCCACGCTGGCCCAGGTCCTATCTCGACTCGGTGGGCTGTAGCTTGTTCCAGGCGTTGTACTGCCTGTCGGATTCCGATCTGCTTTTCCGGCACGATTTCCAATAAGCGCATTCTGGAAAATATACGCCCCGGTCGAAAACGAATCGGCCGGGCGTTCCGGGTTAGCCAGGTGGGCAGCTCACCGGGAAAGTGCAGGCTGCGTGCCTGGCTGTACTGAATGGGCGGCGTCGACGTCGCGCGCATCGATGGCGTCGAAGTGACGACCGGATTGGCGGTGGTCTCCGACGACAGCGGCATCGAAGTCAGGGGGCTAGTTCCGGCACCTTCCATGGACGTTGTTCCATGGCCACGTTCAAGGCGGCCAGCACGGTCATCGCGCTGAGCCAAGGCCCTGAGCAAGTCAGTTTCCTTCGAACCCGCTGCGGAATATCCGGTCATTGTCGAGCAACCATCGCGCGACGTCAGTCGGCGTGTAGCGGTCCGAATAGGTGCTGTCGCCAAGCTGCATTTCCTCGTTCTGGCCCCAGCATTTTGCGGTTCCGGAAGTGGTGATCGCGCAGGTGTGGTATCCCCCCGCGGACACTTTCGCGACGCCACTCGTGAGTCCACTGACGTTTTGCGGCACAGCACCGTTGTTCAGCGTACCGTTGCCGATCTGACCACGGTTGTTGTAACCCCAGCATTGCAGGCCACCCGACATGTTCAACGCACAGGTGTGCTCGTTGCCCACCGTTGTCGCCGCGGCGCCGGACAAGGTATAGCCGACTACCGGCACAGGCTGCGACTGGTCGGTTCCACTCGCGTCGCCGAGCTGGCCGCGATTGTTTCGTCCCCAGCAGTTGATCGCGCCGCTCGTCATGCGTGCGCAAGTGTGGTTATCGCCTGCGTCGATGCTTGCCACGCCGCTGCCGAGCCCGGTAACTGCTACAGGGACGTGGCGCGGAGCCAATGTGCCATCACCGAGCTGGCCATAGGTGTTGTCGCCCCAGCACCAGGCCGCGCCAGTGGTAGTGACCGCGCAGGAGTGCGAGCCGCCTGCGGCGACCGACTGAACACCCGAAATTCCCGAAACGACTACCGAGTTCGGACGATTGGTCGTGGTGTTGTCGCCGAGCTGGCCTGCGTTGTTGCGCCCCCAGCAGCGTGCTGCGCCCGCGCTGGTGCGCGCACAACTGTGATATCCGCCGGTCGCCAGAGCAGTAATGCCGGTGGCGGCTCCGAGCACATCCTGCGGTGACGTTCGATTCGTCGCCGAGCCGTCGCCGATCTGGTTGAAATTATTGGCGCCCCAGCACTTCACGCCGCCAGAGGAGGTCAGCGCACACGTGTGGTAGTAGCCACCGGCCAGATCGGTCACGCCAGCCAGGCCAGTTACGGGCTTCGCGGCAGAACGGTCTGCAGTGCCGCCCGTGCCGAGTTCCCCGTCCCCACCCTCGCCCCAGCACATTGCACTGCCATCGGCGATCCGCACACACGTATGGAAAGCACCGGATGCGATCAGCGATACGTCCGACGTGAGTCCGGCGACATCAACAGGAGTCGGCATCAATGCGTTCGAATTGGTGGATCGGGAACCGTCGCCGACCCTGCCGTCCCGGATTGCGCCCCAGCACCGCACGGCGCCATTTGCCAGACGCGCGCAGGTATGACTGTCTCCGGCGGCAATTTCGAAAACGCCGCTTGCAAGGCCGGACACCGGGACGCTGGTCGTGCGTTGGTTGGTAGTGCCATCGCCAATTTCGGAATGGCTGTTGTTACCCCAACAGCGCGCGGCGCCGGCCGTCGTACGCACGCAGGTGTGATAGCGACCGACCGTGACTGCGGCCACGCCCGAGTCCAGGCCCGCAACCGACGTGGGCATGGAACGGCTGACCGTGGTTCCGTCGCCAAGCTGGCCGTAAGTATTGTCGCCCCAGCACTTCACCCCGCCCGTGGAAAGCCGCGCGCACGTCTGGTTACCGCCGGCGGCGATCGCGCTTACACCTGAGGTCAGGCCCTGCACGTCGGCGGCGGTCTGGTGCGCAACCAGGGTGCCGTCGCCAAGCTGACCAGCCGCGTTGTCGCCCCAACACTTCACGCCGCCGGCCGAGGTGAGGCCGCAACTGTGACCGTAGCCGACAGCGACCTGGGTCACCACCGCTGAACCGAAGCCGGACACGCTGACAGCAGTCGGGCGGTTGACGAGCGTGCCGTCGCCGAGTTGGCCTGACGTATTAAATCCCCAGCACTTCGCGGCGCCGGCAGCTGTGACGGCGCACCCGTGCGCATCGCCGGTGGCGATGGACGTAACACCGAGACCGAGACCAGCGACGTCAGCGGGCGAAAATCGTGTGGTCGTCGTACCGTCGCCAACCTGGCCCCGGTTGTTGTAACCCCAGCAGCGTGCAACGCCCGCTGCGGCAATGGCACAGGTAAATTCAGTACCAGCAGCAACCGCAATGGGGTGACTGCCCGCCTCCAGCCCGAAAACGTCGACAGGGCTGTAGCATGCCTGCCCATTGATCGAACAACTCGTCGACTGACCGTTGCCCACGGATCCACTGTATTGCCTTCCCCAGCATTTCAATCCGTACTCTGTAGTTGACGCACAGCTTTGTACGCCTCCGGCCGCTATCGTTGCAGCAAGAACCTCACGCGACGGCAATGCTGATGCGAACATCACTGCGGCGACCAGGGCAAGCAGGCCGCGTCCAGGCCATCGCGACCACGCGGCACCGCGGCCAGTCAGATCCGAAATCGTCTTTGCGCCGGAATGATCATTCACCGGCCTACCGGAAAAGTTCATGGTTCCTCTCCTTTGGTGAGCGCAAGCAACGCGTGAAACGCGCTCGCAGGCGGCGCATTACATGGACTATCGTGTACACAATGCGAACTACAACTTCGCCGCTGCTAGGCCGCTCCAATTTCTCACGCAGCGATTCCTGTCGAAAGGCAAACGCACGAGGGCGCGAAACTCGCTCAGGGAGGGGCGAACACTAGGGAACCTCTGAACAAGTCGATATTTGCTCTTGATTCCGGAGCCCCCTTGAGTCAAGGGGGTGAAGAGTGATCGCTCAGAACAGCAGGTTCTGATCATTCTGAACGCCCAAGGGGCCGGACCGGCCAAATGCCTGCGTAGCAGGCGTTTGGCGGGGTTGTGGAGATCTGGTGCTGAGTACAAGAGCGGTAGTGTCAGGACCTGTTCAGAGCTTCCCTAGTGCGGTGAGGTTGCTCTATGCCTGGCGCGTTCGGCGATGTATTCGCCGATGCGTTCCAGTTCGGGACGAGCCTTGCGCGTCGCCGGGCGCGCTGCCTGGGCGTCAAACGCGGCGCGCGCTTCCGCGAACAAGCTCTGCGCTGCGTCTATCTTCTCCGAGGCGGCAAGCGACGCAGCACGTTCCATCACGAACTGCGCACGCTCCAAGGTGTTCACAGGCAAGGTAGCTACTGCCAGTTCGTAGGCATAGCGACTCGCGACGTCGCTTTCGTTGGCGCGGCCCAACAAGCGGTAGGCCTTGGAGAGACTGCTTTGCACAATCGCCTTGGTTATATCGGGCGACGCGTTGACAGCTTCAAAAGTGGTCAGTGCGCTCTGCAACAAAGGTAGCGCGACATCGGGGTGGCCCAGCGCGAGATCTGCCGCCCCCTCAGCCTGCTTGAGGGTTGCGACCAGCGGGTGATCGTTGTCGAGCCGCACTTTGGCAATCGCTGCGGCGCTCTGGAATTCGCGCAGTGCCGCAGGCGCGTCGCCGTCATTTAGATAAATTGTTCCTAATGTATACATTACCTGCGCGACTCGCGGGTGATCGGCGCCGTACGACGCTCGGTAGATGGCTATCGACTTTTGCAGGCATTCCGCGGCGCGAGCCGAGTTATCGTCCAAGGAGATCACGGCCTCGAGCATCATGGCGTCAGCGTAGCGCAGGCTGTCGACGCCCAGGCGCGACGCGTAGATTGCCTCCGCCTCACGGGCCGCCTTCAACGCGTCGTCGCTGCGCGTCAGTCCGAAGTACGCGAGCGCCCGGTTCTGCGCGTTGACGCCGTAGGACACGGACTGGTTTCCGTAGGCCGCGTCCACCAACGGGCGCTGCCTGTCGAACAGGAGTGCCGCCTCGGCGTTACGGCCCCGGTCCGTCAGCGTCGTGCCCAGATCGTTGATTACCTTGATCCGGAGGCCATCGTTGTCGGCAGCGGCCAAGGCCTCCTGCAGCAGGGTTTCTCCCTCGTCCAGCTTGCCGGCACGAATCAGGCGCCGACCTTCCGCGTGAAGGGCGCTGGCGCGTCGATCGTACCCGCCCGGCAATTCCCGGAGACGCGCGAGCGCTGCGTCAGCCTGCTCGAAGCGAGACAGTTCCACCAAGGTTTCGACTTGCGTGGTCAGTGCGTCCGCCAGCAATGGCGTTGCGTGTTGGGTTTCCGCCTGCTTTACCACGTGATCGAGCACGGTCAACGCGGTTTCAAATTCGCCCGTGCTCCGGGCGATGCGAGAGACCACCAGGTCAGCTGTCGCGCGAACTTCAGGGTCGGTGGCTTTCTCGGCCGCGCGCCGCAGGCGTTCGACCAGCGCACGCTCCGCATCCGTTATCTGGGGTGTGCTTTCCGGCTCGGCCGCTTCCATGGCAGAGACGACGAGACCCAGGCCGACGCGCGCGCGCTCTGCGTCCTTGGTTGCCTGAGCCTTGGCGCTGATCAGTTGGGTACGCTGGACTACCAGGACAGTAGTGGCGCCGGCCAGCAGCAGCACCGCCGCGGCAACCGCGCAGGCCGCGACTGGACGCCGCCTGATCAGGCAAGTCAGTGCGTACGCCCACGTCCAGTGCCTCGCGCTTACCGGCTCGCGTACTGCCAGCGCACGCAGGTCGCTACCGAACTGCACAATGGACGAATAGCGATCCGCCGGATCGCGGGCGCAAGCACGCTTCACGATGGCGTGCATATCTCGACCGAGATGGCGCCGGCCCGGATAGGTTTTCCACTGGGTCGACTGGATCGTCTCGATATGCCTGGGCAAGGCCGCGGAATCTGCTTCCATCAGCACCTGCAGGAGCATCGCGCCCAGCGAAAAAGTGTCGGAGGCCGGCGAAGCCTCCCCAGCCAGCTGTTCCGGCGCCGCATAGGGCAAGGTGAAACCGTGCGCGACGCCGGCAGGCTTCTCTTTCGCGTATATTATTCCAAGGCCGAAATCGAGCACCTTGGGTTGCCCGCCGCCATCAATCAGCACGTTCGAGGGCTTCAAGTCGAGGTGCGCGACGCCATGCAGGTGTGCGTGGTGCAGCGCTTGGCTCAACTGGACAAACACTGCAATCACCTTGGATCGGTCAGCATTGTGAAGGGCTGCATCAAGCGGCCTTCCGTTCACATATTCCGTGACAAGAAAAACCTGCCCTTCGTCGGTGCGATCCACGCTGAGGAATCGCGCGATCGCCGGGTGATCGAGCTTCGCCAGCGCCCTGGCTTCACGGCGGATGGCGAACAAGCTCTCGCCGGCGGTCTGGTTCGGCAGTTTGATGGCAACCTGGCGATCGACAGATTCGCGCGCATGCGTGCCCAGGTATACGCTCCCTTGGCCGCCGGTGCCGATCAGGCCTTCGATGCGGTAGATCCCGATAGGTGTGCCGGGGTCACGTTTTGGCGCATCCTCAAAAAAGCCCTCACGCAGCAATGCGTCAATCTCACGACTCACGGAGGTGGAACCCAACAAGGCAAGGAGGAGTGATCGATCGGCGTCGGACAAGCCTTCGTGCCGCAGGAATTCGCCCTGCTCGGCCACTGGCCGCTCACTGGCGGCAAGGTATATTTCAAACAGGGCTTCGATGCGGCTGGCAGAGCGCAGGCTCATTGGATATTTCTCCGGGCTATTGACAGCATGGAACTCGATCTGAGTCGGCAGGACATTACCGAATTACTGCACCGCTGGAACGAAGGCGATGAGCTCGCGCGTAATGCGGTATTTGGCAAGGTGTACAAACAACTTTGTGCGGCGGCGCAATCCGGCGTAGCTGGCGCGCACAATTCCGCCGTGCTGTCCCTTGTGCACGAGGCGTTTCTGCATCTCAGCGACGCCGAAGCGTCTCAATATCGCGACCGAAATCACTTTGCCGGAGTATGCGTGCGCACGATGCGGAATCTCCTGGTCGATCTGCACCGCCGCTCTGTTGTGCGACGAAGATATGCGACGGGCGATGATCTCTCTTCCGGCGTACGGACATCGCTGGCCGGCGTGGCGAAGCTTGATATCTTGTGCGCCTTGGCCGAGCTGTCAGAGAAGCACGAACTTGCAGCCGACGCGATCACGCTGCAGATATGGGGAGGGCTGGACACCGGTGAAATCGCGGCATTCAATGCATGTTCGGTGGCGACGATCGGACGACAACTCCAGCGAGCACGGTTCTTCCTGGCTACCCGCTTGCATGAGTATCAAATGTGCGAGCGTGATTGACGGGGCTGCAGCTCGAGGCGGAAGGCGAGGCCCGGCGTATGAACTTGGCACTTTGTCCCCCGCGCGTCCGGCATAGTTAGTT
>JAAFHE010000340.1 GCA_013298265.1 Lysobacterales bacterium
TCACGAGAATGGCGAAGAGGCGCGGTGGGCTATGGGACAAGATGGTGTTGCACGCCACCAGGCAGCGGGCACGCTGATCTGGAAGCAACGCCAACGCCAAGGCCAGACGGTGTGGGAACCCTACACGCGCGAGTACGCCCCAGAGGACCCGCGGCGGCCCTACCCGAGCATTTGGGCTGACCTGCCTACGATGCGCCAAGCTAAGGCCTTCCTGCGCGACGTGTTTAACACTGCCGATCTGTTCGACACGCCGAAACCCGTAGAGTTGATCGAGCGGATTTTGCGGATGATGAATGACCCCGCTGCGCTTGTTCTGGACAGCTTCGCAGGATCAGGCACGACAGCGCATGCCGTGATCAAGCAGAACCGAGAAGACGGCGGGAATCGCCGCTTCTTGCTGGTCGAGATGGACGACGCGATCGCGGTTCGTGTTGCTGCTGAAAGAGTCAGAAAAGTTGCCGAGGGATATACGCCGGATGGCGGTGAGCCAGTCGAAGGCCTCGGAAGCGGCTTCCAGTTCTGCCGCCTCTCGGCCGAACCCCTGTTCGATCCAGACGGCCAGATCCGCAGCGACGTGACGTTCGCTCAATTGGCCGAGTTCGTCTGGTTCGCCGAAACCGGCACGGGTTTCACCGGGAATGCCGATTCGCCGCTGCTCGGCGTACACGATGGCCGCGCCATCTATCTGCTTTACAACGGCATCCTCAAGGACAAGTCCGTCGCGGGGGGCAACGTGCTCACCGGTCCGGTGTTCGATGTGCTGCCGAAATTCGCCGGTCAAAAAGTGATCTACGCCGCCGCCAATCGCATGGGCGGCCGAGCCGCACGCGAAGGCGTGACCTTCAAGCAAACTCCTTATGCGCTGGAGGTGTAGGTCATGACGACGTTCGCGCCCAAGACCTACCAGCAGCAGGTACTCGACAGCGTCGAGGCCTATTTCAAGGCCTGCCACGAACTGCCCTCCCCGTCGATCGCGTTCACCGCCTGCACGGAGCGGCTATGGGGCCGCGGCAATAGCTACAACCCGCTGTCGGGCTTCCCGGCCGACATGCCCTACTTCTGCCTGCGCGTGCCCACCGGAGGCGGCAAGACCTGGCTCGCCGCCAAGAGCGTGGCGCTGGTCAATACGCATCTGCTGCGCAACGAGCACAGCGTGATTCTCTGGCTGGTACCCAGCAAGCCGATCCGCGAGCAGACGCTACGCGCGCTGCGCGAGCGCCTGCACCCGTATCACACGGCGCTGCGCGAAGCGGGCCCCATCACGGTGATGGATCTGGAAGACGCCAAGAGCGTCACCCGCGCGACGCTGGACTCCTCGACGACGGTCATCGTCGCCACGCGGCAGGCGTTCCAGGTCGAAGAGGAAGAGTGCCGCAAGGTGTATCAAAGCAGCGGTGCGCTGATGCATCACTTCGACAACCTGTCACCCGGCCAGCGCGATGAATTGCTGACCGAGGGCAGCGGGAGCGAGCGCACTACGCCCTATTCGCTGGCCAACGTGCTGCGCCTGCGCCGGCCCTTTGTGGTCGTGGACGAAGCGCACAACAGCCGCACGGAGCTGGCGTTCGACATGCTGGCACGCTTTCGCCCCAGTGGCGTGATGGAACTGACCGCCACGCCCGACCTCGAAAGAACGCCAAGCAATGTGCTGCACAGCGTCTCTGCCGCCGAGTTGAAGGCAGAGGAAATGATCAAGCTTCCGGTAGTTCTCGAAACCGAACCGAACTGGCAGCAGTGCCTGGCTCACGCCATTTCCCGGCGCGGCACGCTGCACCAATTGGCCGATGAGGAGCGCCGCGCCGGTGGTGCCTACCTGCGGCCTCTGGTCTTGATTCAGTCGGAACCGCGCCGCGCCGGTGTGGAGACATTGGATTTCGAGCGTGTTCGCAACGAGCTGATCACCAATCACGCCATCGCGGCGAGCGAGATCGTTGTCGCGACTGGCGAGGAAAAGGGCCTGGAGCAGATTGATGCCGACTACAAACTGGGCATCGCCGATCCGGCCTGTCCGGTCAAGTTCGTCATCACACAGAAGGCGCTGGCCGAGGGTTGGGACTGTCCGTTTGCCTACATCCTCGTCAGCATGGCGTCGCTGTCGTCAGCCACAGCGGTCGAGCAGCTACTCGGACGCGTGCTGCGCCAGCCCGGTGCCAGCCATCGCCAGGCCAAAGCGCTGAATCAGTCCTATGCCTATGTGGTGTCACGCAACTTTGCCGAGACGGCGGCGGCGCTGCGTGACCGGTTGGTAGCGGGCGCGGGCTTCGAAAGGCGCGAGGTTACCGAGTTTGTCATCGCCGCGAAAACCGAACAGGGGCGCCTCGATCTGGGAGGCCATTCCGGCCGTATCGTCGCTCGGCCAGTGGTAATTGCATTGACTGAGAAGCCGGACCTCAAGCAGGTACCGAAGCCGGTGCGTGACAAGGTGAGCTGGGATGGAAAGCTCAACACACTGACCATCATTGCACCGCTGAGCGAGGATGAAGCTGATGTTCTCAAGGCATCGGTGACGAGCGATTCGTCCGCCGCGGCCATCGTTGAGGCTGGTACAACCAGCCGTACCACGGCCATCGAGTTCTTCCAGACCCCAGCCGAACTGGGCGAGCGCTTTCGCGTGCCGCAAATTGCCTTGCGCGTGCAGGGCAAGCTGCAACTGTTCGACGATCCGGAGGTGCTGGATTACCCTGCGGATTTGTCCATCTACGATGCCGCGCCGACCAGCGACGACATCAATACGCTCGGCCTGGGCATGAAGGTGTCCGAAGGCGGCGAGATCGATGTCGACAGTGAGAGCGGTAAGGTCGTCTCGCGCTTTCTGCCCAACCTGCAGCGCGATCTGGGCCTCGTCTATCAGCCCGAAAACTGGGACGAGGTGCGTCTCGCGACCTGGCTCTGCAAGAATCTGCCGGAGCCTTCCCTTACCCACGCCAGCAGGCGAGCTTTCGTGGCCAACTGGCTGACCGAACTGTTGCGCCGCGAAGGCTACACGCTGGCCCGCGCCAATCTGCAGAAATTCCAGCTCCGCAACTTGCTGGAGTCACGCATCCGTGATCTGCGCCGACAAGCGGTCGGCAGCGCGTTCCAGCAGACGTTGTTCGCCGAGGGCGCGGCGTCGCGTGTTGCGGTGACCGACCAGTACGTGTTCGAGTTCCACGCACAGGCCTATGCGCCCAGTCGCGACTACGACGGACGTTTCGGAAACTTCGACTTCCGCAAACACTTTTATGGCCGCATCGGCGACTTCGACAGCAGGGAAGAATTCGAATGCGCCTGCTGGGTGGACATTCAGGCGCAGCAGGGTCGTATCCAGTACTGGGTGCGCAACCTCGTTCGGCGAGAAGGCAGTTCGTTCTCCCTGCAAAAGGCCGATGGTCGCTTCTACCCGGACTTCCTGTGCCAGCTACC
This sequence comes from Lysobacterales bacterium, assembly GCA_013298265.1. Lineage (GTDB taxonomy): Bacteria > Pseudomonadota > Gammaproteobacteria > Xanthomonadales > Rhodanobacteraceae > Tahibacter. The sequence continues at coordinate 3,403 of JAAFHE010000340.1, forward strand.
CGGCCGTGCAGACCAGCCCGGCTCGGTCCTGGCGATCGAGTACAAGGGCGCGGATCGCTGGGCCGGCGCCGAAGACGACCGGCTGATCGGTGGCCTGTGGGCGAACCTCTCCGAGGGGCGCTGCCGGTTCGTAATGGTCAAGGACAAACGGTGGGAGTCGATTGAGGAGAAACTGAAGTGACCGACTTTCAGCGCCAATGCTCCCTGCGCGACAAGCCCCTCGCCCGCCGACCACTCACGCGCACGAAGACGATGACGCTGGCCGGTATGACTCTGCCAGCCAAAGCCAAAAAAGCGCTCAAGCGCGATGCCAATGCGGACGTGGGATTCACTCTCACAGCCATCACGCAGCTCCGGATCAAGTACACGAATTCGCGGCAAAAAGTGGGCACGCTGATCGACGACTTCACCAATGCCAAAGCACGATGCGGCGCGGGCAACAACCCGGCAGCCAAATCGAAACTGGCCGAGGTTCGTGCGCGCGTACGCGAGATGACCAGCCCGGCGGCCGAACTGTCGGCGGTGGCTCGTTGGCGCCTGTTATTACGCAACGACCCGCAGCTTTCCAGGTTGGTAGGGTGATGGCCTGCTGATATGAACGAAGCCGATCTCCTGCAAATCCTCGCGCGCGGCGAAGACAGTCGCCACCAGTTCAAGCGCGATGAAACCAACGCCGACAGCATCGCGGCGGAGCTGGCCGCGTTCGCCAACAGCGGCGGCGGTCTGTTGCTGCTGGGCGCGGACGACGATGGCAGCGTGATCGGGCTGGACGCGGCGAACGTGCGGCGATTGAACCAGCTGATCTCGAATGCCGCATCGCAGAACGTGCGTCCGCCGATTCATCCCGTCACCGAAAACATCCAGACGGCGCAGGGCGTGGTCATTGCCATCACCGTGGCCGATGGCTTGAGCAAGCCCTACCTCGACAACCAGGGTCGCATCTGGGTCAAGAGCGGATCGGATAAGCGCCACGTCACGGCGCGCGAGGAAATTCAGCGCCTGTTTCAACGCGCGGGCCTGATCTATGCCGACGTGGTTCCGGTAGAAGGCACTTCAGAATCTGACCTCGACCACAAGGCATACGAAGCCTACTTCAATCGGCGCTACGGTCAGCCGTCCCAAGCCTCCGGCCAGTCGCTGTCGCAAACCTTGCAGAACATCGGCCTAGGCGACGGGCGGGAACTCAACCTTGCGGGCCTGCTGCTGTTCGGCAAACGGCCGCAACGCTACCGGCCGGCGTTCATGGTGAAGGCTGTTGCCTTTCCCGGCACTTCATTGTCCAACCACAGCTACTTGGACAGCGAGGACATCGACGGCACCTTGCTGGAGCAGTACCAGCGCGGCCTCGCCTTCATCAAGCGCAACCTGCACCATGTCCAGGCGGGCCAGAACTTCAATTCCCTGGGCGTGCTCGAAGTACCCGAGCAGGCCATTATCGAGTTGCTGGTCAACGCGCTGATCCACCGCGACTACTTCACCAGCGCCTCGATCCGCCTGCTGATCTTTGCCGACCGCATCGAGATCATCAGCCCCGGCCACCTACCCGACAACCTGAGCACGGCGCAGATCCGCCAGGGCAAGTCGAACCGGCGCAACCCGACCCTGACCGCTCACGCCGTGACCATCCTGCCCTACCGCGGCATCGGCACCGGCATCCCACGCGTTCTGGAGGACTGGCCGGAGACACGACTGCTCGAC
>JAAFHE010000341.1 GCA_013298265.1 Lysobacterales bacterium
GGGTTCTTCGACATCGGCGGCAATTCGATACTCGCGGTCGCCGTCGCACGCCGCGTCGCCGAGGAATTTGCACAGCCGTTCCACGTCACCGATCTGTTCAAGCACGTCAGCGTGCGTGCGGTCGGGGCGGCGCTCGCGGCCGCCGCGCCACCGCGCAGCGCGCCGGCGTCCGCACCGGTCGCGACACGGGTTGCGGCTGCCGGCGTCACACCGGCCTTGTCGGCCAACGTTTCACGTGTCGGGATCTCTCCGGACAGCGTTGCCGTCATCGGCATGTCCTGCCATTTTCCCGGCGCGCCCGATATCGTCACGCTCTGGGACAACCTCGCCGCCGGCCGTGAAAGCATCGAATTCCTGTCGCGGCAGGACGGACTGCACGCCGGCATTCCGGCCGAACTGCTCGACAACCCGGACTACGTCGCCGCGCGCTCGACGATAGCGGGCAAGGCCTCGTTCGACGCGGCGTTCTTCAAGGTCACGCCGCGCGACGCCCAGCTCATGGATCCGCAGCTGCGTCACCTGCTGGAGCATTCCTGGGGCGCCGTGGAAGACGCGGGCTACCGCACCTCGCAGATCGCCGACAGCGCGGTGTTCATGTCCGCGGCGGCGTCGTTCTATCACATGCCGGCGTTCGAGCAGGCGAGCCAGGTGCTCGACCGTCCCGATGAATACGTCGCCTTCGTCTGGGCGCAGCCGGGCACGTTGCCGACGACGATATCGCACAAGCTCGGCCTGAAGGGCGCGAGCCTGTTCGTGCATTCGAACTGCTCCTCGTCGCTGACGGCGCTCGCAAGCGCGCATCGGCACATCGTCGGCGGCCAGTCAAAACATGCGCTGGTCGGCGCGGCGACCCTGCTGGCCTATTCCTCGCTCGGCTACCTGCATCAGGCCGGCATGCACTTCTCGAGCGACGGGCATCTGCGGGCCTTCGACGCGGCCGCCGACGGAATGATTTCGGGCGAAGGCGTCGCCGTCCTGCTGCTGAAGAACGCAGCCGACGCAATCGCCGACGGCGACCACATTTATGCGCTGCTGCGCGGCATCGCGCTGAACAACGACGGCGCCGACAAGGCGGGCTTCTACGCGCCGAGCGCGAAGGGCCAGGCCGAGGTCATCGAACGTGCCCTCCAGACTACCGGTATCGATCCCGCGTCGATCAGTTACGTCGAGGCGCACGGCACGGGAACGCGGCTCGGCGACCCGATCGAGTTCGGTGCACTGACCGACGTGTACCGCCGCCATACCGACCGCCGCCAGTTCTGCGGCCTGGGCTCGATCAAGAGCAACTTCGGTCATCTGGACGCTGCCGCGGGTCTGGCCGGCTGCCTCAAGGTAATGCTGAGCCTCGCGCATGCGCGGATTCCGCCGACGCTGCATTTCACCTCGCCCAACCCGGCGATGGCGCTCGAGGCCTCGCCGTTCCATATCGTCAGTACGCTGACCGACTGGTCCGCAGGCGACTCGCCGCGCCGCGCCGCCGTCAGCAGCTTCGGCATCGGCGGCACCAACGCCCATGCGATTTTCGAGGAATGGGTGCCACCGGCACAGGCCGCCATCAGCGGCGTGTGCCTGCTGCCGTTGTCGGCGCGCAGTGAAGAACGCCTGCGTGTCTACGCCGGTCGGCTCGCGTCGTTCCTGACACGCGCCGCGAACAGCGATGCGGGAACGGCGATACCGTCGCTGGCCAGCATCGCGTTCACGCTGCAGCTCGGTCGCGAGCCGATGGGCCACCGCATTGCCCTGTCGGCCGCCTCGGTCGAGGAGGCGGCGGCGAAGCTGCAGCGCTATGCGGACGGCGATGCGTCGATCGACGGTCTGTATCGCGGCGAGGTCAAATCGCAGGACCACGGTGAGTCACAGCTACTCGCCGACGACGATTTCCGCCAGACCATCGATTCGTGGATCGCGAAAGCGCGCTACGCCAAGCTGCTGGAACTCTGGGTGCGCGGGTTCGCGTTCGACTGGAGCCGGCTCTATCGCGGCACACAGCCGCCGCGCGTATCGCTACCGACCTATCCGTTCCTGCGGCAGGATTACTGGCTGGACTCGACCGCGCGCGACCAGCGCCTGCGCGCGGCGAGGGCCGCTGGCGCGGCCGGGCCGGCGGTTGGCGACGCCGCCGCCGCGCCCGCACACACAGCCGGTGTCGAACTGCTGACGCTGCAGGAGCAGTGGGCGCCGGCTGCCGGCACGCCGGCACGCGGGCAGGCCCCGCAACGCATCCTGTGCCTCGCGGATGACGAAGACACCGCGCAACAGATCGCGACCGAGTGGCGCCGCTCTGACGCGGCGGTCGAGGTGATCACGGTGTCGCTGGTGGATGGAACCGAAGCAGCGCGCGATCAGATCCGGCGCGGCGACAGCGACAGCTATCGCGCAGTACTCAGCGATATGGCCGCGCGCTACGGCAGTGTCGACACCGTGGTCTACGCCGCGTCGCTGCGCACACCGGCCGGTGGGGATAGCTGGCGCGAGGCATTCGCACTGATCCAGGGGCTGCTGGTTGCGGGTCTCAAACTGCAGCGGCTGCTGATCGGCGTGGTCTATACGGATGCGCTGTCGCGCTGTCATGCGGAGTCCTGGATCGGCCTCGCGCGTTCGCTGCGCGTGCTCGTGCCGCAGTGGTCGGTGTCGCTGCTGCTGCAGCGCGGGGCCATCGAAGCATCGGCCGACGTGCGGCAGTGGGCGCAGCGCGCGTGGCAGGAGTTGCGCGCGGAGTCGGCGGCTACGGTGCGCTACGAGGGCGAGCAGCGCTATGCGGCACGTATCGAGGAATGCGCGTTCGTCGACGGCGACAACGGCCTGACCGCGGGCGGTGTGTACTGGATCACCGGCGGTGCCGGCGGGCTCGGCGCGGCGGTTGCGCAGCACCTGCTACAGCGCTACGACGCCAAAGTTGTCCTCAGCGGCCGGCGCGAACTCGATGTGGCGCAGATTGAACAATTGCATCAATGGACTCATGGCGGCGGCGAAGTGCTCTATGTCGCCGCCGACGTCACCGACGCCGCGGCGATGCGCGCGGCCGTGGCGCAGGCAGTCTCGCGTTTCGGCCACATCGACGGCGTGATCCACGCGGCCGGTGTCGCGACGGCCGAGACGCTCGTGCAGAAATCGGCGGAGGCTTTCGCGGCGGCGCTGTCGCCGAAGGTGCGCGGCACGCAGGTGCTCGATGAGGTCATGGCGCAACAGCCGCTGCGCTTCGTCTGCTATTTCAGTTCGAGTGCGGCGCTGCTGGGCGACTTTGGCGGCGGCGACTATGCGATGGGCAACCGATTCGCGCTCGCGTATGCGCAATACGTCCAGGCAAAGCCGGGCTGCCGGCGCATCGCGATCGCGTGGCCGATCTGGGAAGCCGGCGGCATGCAGGTCGGCGACGCCTCGTCGACGAAGCTCTATCTGCAAGCGAGCGGCCAGCAGGCGCTGACGACGGCGCAGGGCCTCGCGCTGTGGGAACGCGCGCTCGCGCAGCCGGGCGGTCACTATGTGGTCAGCGCCGAGCGTGCGCGCATCGAGCGTGCGTTGGTCATGCACGCGCCGCTGCCGGCGGAGCGGCTGCCGGAACCGGCGGCGGCCGGTACGGCGCGTCGTCCGGAGTTGCGCGGCCTCACGCTCGAGCAGTGCGTGCAGTGGGAACTGCGCGAGCAGATCGGCGCGTTGCTGAAGCTCGATCGCGAGCAGATCCGCGTGCAGGAAAACCTCGCCGACTACGGGTTCGATTCGATCACGCTCGTGCAATGGGCGCGGGTGATTTCGCGGCATTACGCGATCGACGTGACGCCGGCGATCTTCTTCAGCCAGACAAGCCTCGAAAAAGTGGTCAGCTGGCTGCTCGCGCAGCACGCGCCGCAACTGGAAGCGTTCTACGGCCCGGCAAAGCCGGTGCCGACGCTAGCGAAAGCGCCGGCCGCGGTCTCGCAATCGGCGGTGCGCAGTGCGCCGCCGGTCGAAAGGGTCGACAGCGCGTCGGCCGGTGCTGCCGAACCGATCGCGATCATCGGCATGAGCGGTCGCTTCGCGCAGTCGCGGACAATCGAAGAATTCTGGAACCTGCTCGTCGAAGGCCGCGAGGCGATCACCGAAATTCCGGCCGAGCGCTTCGACTGGCGCGAGGCCTACGCGGCCGGTGCGATCAAGGGCAAGTGGCTGGCCACGCTGCCGGGCGTGTCGGAGTTCGACACGCTGTTCTTCGACATTTCACCGCGCGAAGCATCGACGATGGACCCGCGCCAGCGCCTGCTGCTCCAGGAAGCGTGGAATGCGCTCGAAGACGCGGCCTGCGGCCAGTCGCAACTGACGCAGCAGGCGATCGGAATGTTCGTCGGCGTGGAGCAGGGCGACTATCAGGCGCTGTCGGCGGGCCAGGGCACGCTGACGAGCAATCACGATGCGGTGCTCGCGTCGCGGCTGTCGTATTTCCTCGACCTGCACGGTCCGGCGATGGCGCTCAATACCTCGTGTTCGTCGGGTCTCGTCGCGGCGCATCAGGCCTGTCTGAGCCTGCGTGCCGGGGAGTGCGACACGGCGATCGCGGCCGGCGTGAATCTCATGCTGTCGCCGTACGCGTATGTCGGCATGACCCAGGCGGGCATGCTGTCGGAGGACGGGCGCTGCTATGCGTTCGACCGGCGGGCGAACGGCCTGGTACCGGGCGAAGCAGTCGTCGCGGTCGTCCTCAGGCGGCTGTCGAGCGCGCAGGCGAACGGCGATCCGATCCGCGCGGTCATCGTCGGCAGCGGCATCAACTACGACGGCCACACCAACGGCATCACCGCGCCGAGCGGTGCGGCGCAGGCGCAGCTCATCGGCGACGTCTATGCGCGCGCAGGTATCGATGCGCGGCAGATCGGCTACGTCGTCACGCACGGCACGGGCACACGGCTCGGCGATCCGGTCGAAGTCAATGCGCTGCAGCAGGTGTTCGGCGCACATACGGCCGACCGCGGCTTCTGCGCACTGACCTCGACCAAGGGCAATGTCGGTCACACCTTCGCCGCCGCGGGTCTCGTCAATCTCGTCTGCGCGGTACAGGCGCTGCAGCACCGGCAGATTCCGGCGAGCCTGCACGGCGATCAACAGAGCGAATACATAGCCTGGGAACAC
>JAAFHE010000342.1 GCA_013298265.1 Lysobacterales bacterium
GCCGCAGCAGCGCGTGGCGCACCTGGGCTATAGCGCTATCGGCCAGATACTTCACGCCGGCAGTCCCTCGCCGCCGGCGGTCGCCGGCAAGTTTCCGGCCCATCCCGATCTTCCGGTCCAGCCGCAGGACTTCGTCGTGCGCGGCGAGTCCGCGCCTGGCGAGTTCGTCGTGGTATCGCATCGCGCGGCATTTCATGAACCATTCGAGGTCGGACGCGCCAGCGCCGACGGTAAGCCACTCGAGGCCATCTACCGCGACCACATCACCGCGATCTTTCGCGCGCCGCCGGACGGGACCGCCGCGGTGCGGTGGGAAATCCCGGTACACGCCAGTCCGGATCACGTCGACGCGGTGAGCGTCGCCGACGCCAGGAATGGCCAGGTCGCGAAACCATAGCGGCGACCCGCGTTCGGCACTGGATCAGCAGCTTTTGCGCGCCCGCGGCCGGCCAGCGGTCTGCATGTCCGACGCGACAGCAAGCCGGGCGGCGCGACCACATCGCTGCCGCCGGCGCCTTGTGCTCAAGCCAGCTTGATCTCGCGCAACCGCTCCATGAGGTATTCGTGCGAGGTGATCGACGTGCTGTAGCGGCTCGGATTGTCCGGCGTGATGCACGAGGCCAGCGGGTCCAGCACCACATCCGGATTCGGATGCAGGAAGAACGGCACCGAATAGCGCGGCTTGCGCGCGAGCTCGCCCGGCGGATTGACCACGCGATGCGTCGTGGACGGATAGACGTGGTTGGTCAGACGCTGCAGCATGTCGCCGATGTTCACGACGATGGTGTCCGCGTCGGAGGTGAACGGCACCCAGTCGCCGTTGCGCGACTTCACTTCGAGGCCCGCCGCGCTCGCACCGACCAGCAGCGTGATGAAATTGATGTCCTCATGTGCACCGGCGCGCACGTTGGGAATATCGGGCGCGGTGATCGGCGGGTAGTGGATCGGCCGCAGGATCGAATTGCCCTGATCGGTCTTGTCCTCGAAGAAGTTCTCCGGCAACCCGATGTGCAGGGCCAGCGCGCGCAGCACGCGCGTGCCGAGCTGATCGAGCGCGGTATACAGGCCATAGCCATGGTCGCGGAAGCCTTCGATTTCGGTCGGCCAGAGGTTCGGCGGCATCACGTCGGCGAAGCGCGAATCGCGCGGGATCTCGCGGCCGACGTGCCAGAACTCCTTGAGGTCCGGGTATTTCGAATCCTTCGCCGTCTCCACGCCGAACGGCGTGTAGCCGCGCGCACCGCCGCTGCCAGCCAGGTGGTACTGCATCTTGGTGTCCGCGGGCAGCGCGAAGAACTGGCGGAAGCGCTCATACGCGCCGTCGATCAGTTCCTTGCTGATGCCATGGCCGCGGATACCGGCGAAGCCCCATTCGCGGTAGGCGGCGCCGAGTTCGGCGACGAAGGCGTCGCGGTCGGTGTCATAGCGGCGGATATCCAGGGTGGGAATGACTGACATGGGGGAATTCCTGCTGGGGAACATCTGAACAAGTCGTCCGTCAGGATCAGACGAGTTCGTTGGCCGCGGATTCTACGGCGCGCGCAAGCCGGCCGGCCAGCGCATCGACCAGGGCCGCATCGGCCGCCTCGATCGTGACGCGCACCAGCGGCTCGGTGCCGGAGGCGCGCAACACCAGGCGGCCGCGATTTTCCAGTTCGCGCTCGACCGCGGCACGCTCGGTCAGCACCAGCGGATGGTCGAGCAGTCGGCCGGCATTGGCGACGCGCACGTTGCGGGTGATCTGCGGCAGCCGCTCCCAGCCGGCGCAGCAGGCGGCAAGTGTCTCGCCACGGCGCACCAGCACTTCGAGCACCTGCAGCGCGCTGACGATGCCGTCGCCGGTCGACGCGCTATCCAGGCAGAGGATATGCCCGGAGGTTTCGCCGCCGAGCACGCCGGCAGTTTCCTTGAGCAGGCGCATCACGTAGCGATCGCCGACCTTGGCGCGCAGAAACCCGATGCCAGCTGCGCCGAACGCGCGCTCGAGGCCATAGTTGGTCATCAGCGTGCCGACAACCGGCCCGGTCAGACGTCCGCTGCGCTGCCAGTCGCTGGCGAGCACGTAGAGGATGTCGTCGCCATCCACGAGGCGGCCCTGGTGGTCGACGAACTGCAGGCGGTCGCCGTCGCCGTCGAAAGCTATGCCCAGGTCAGCGCGCTGCTCGACCACCGCGCGCTGCAAGGCGGCCGGGCTGGTCGAACCGCAGTCGCGGTTGATGTTCAGGCCATCGGGCTGGGTGCCGATGGTGGTGATGCGTGCGCCAAGCTCCTCGAACAACTTGGGCGCGACCTGGTACGTCGCGCCGTGGGCACAGTCGATCACGAGCTTGAGCGGGCGCAGGCTCCGATCGTGCGGGAAGGTGGAATTGCAGAACTCCGCGTAGCGCGTGGCCGCGTCGTTGACGCGCACGGCCTTGCCGATGTGCTCGGACGCGACCGTCACGAACGGTGCGTCGAGCTCACGCTCGATCGCCTCCTCGACGTCATCGGCGAGTTTTTCCCCGGCAGCAGAAAAGAACTTGATGCCGTTGTCCTGATGAGGATTGTGCGATGCACTGATCACGATGCCGGCGCTCGCACGCAGGCTGCGCGTGAGATAGGCCACAGCCGGCGTCGGCATGGGGCCGAGCAGACGCACATTGGCACCAGCGGCCACGAGTCCGGCCTCGAGCGCGGATTCGAACATGTAGCCGGAAATGCGCGTGTCCTTGCCGATCACCACGGTCGCCTTGCCGTCGGATCCGGCCAGCACCTTGCCCGCGGCACGACCCAGCTTCAGCATGAACTCGGCCGTGATCGGCCATTCGCCCACATGGCCGCGGATGCCATCGGTACCGAAGTATTTGCGCTTGCTCATTGCGACTGCTGCCTGGAACGGCCCGCGCGCGGCGGCGGCGGGAACCGGGCCGCCTAGGTTGCCAGACTGCGACGGGTCCGGCCACTTTCAGGCTTTTCCGTCCGGCAACGACGCGCCCGAAACGAGCGTCGCGTGAACAACCGAACATTGTTCGCCTTTTCCAGCAGCGTCGTTTTCAGGACCAGCAACGCACCGCACTCGCGGAAAACGACGCCGCCGCAATCCCGCGGCAGGGACCGGCGTTGCCGATCAGGAGAAACGTCATGTCTCGGCAGACTCGCAACACCCCGAAAACCACGCAGCTTGCGCAGGCCCTCGTGCTCGCTTTCGCCACCGCGGCGGCACAGGCCGCGTCGCCCGCGGGTGACGCGCCGTCGCGCGTCGATACCAGCGCGCTCGACGCGACCGTACCGGTATCGCGACTCATCGTCACTCTCGATGCGAAAGCCGGTCCGGCGACGTTGCGCGGCGAACTCGACCGCGTCGGCGCGACGTTCGGCCGCCGCTTCGACATCGTGCGCCAGCTCGCGACCGGCGCGTGGCTGATCGAAGCGCAGGACGGAGCGAAAGCCGGCGCCGCAGCACTTGCCGGCGCCGAAGCCGCGCTCGTCATGGAAGAACTCGCCCGCAGCGCTTCGGTCGCGGCGATCGAGCCCGATCGCCTGCTGACGCACACATTCACGCCGAACGACGACCGCTATCCGGATCAGTCGGCGTATTTCCGTTCGCGCTTCGGCACGAATGCCACGGGCGCCTGGCACTACTCGACCGGCAACGGCATCAAGGTCGCCGTGATCGACACGGGCATCACGCCGCACGGCGATCTCGACGCGAACGTCGTCGGCGGCTACGACTTCATCGCGAGCGCGACGACCGCGCGGGACGGCGACGGCCGCGATCCAAATCCGAACGACGAAGGCGACTGGTACGAGGTCGGCGACTGCACGGCCGATCCGAACGGTAGCGAGAACTCGAGCTGGCACGGCTCGCACGTCGCCGGCATCGTCGCCGCGGTTACGAACAACAGCTTCAAGGGTACGGCCGGCATGGCCTATGGCGCGAAAGTCGTTCCGGTGCGCGTACTCGGCCGCTGCGGCGGCTCGCTGTCGGACGTCGTCGACGCGATCGTCTGGGCTTCAGGCGGCTCGGTCACCAATGTTCCGGCCAACACCAACGTGGCGCAGGTCATCAATCTGAGCCTCGGCGGCCAGGGCAGCTGCAGCGCGAACATGCAGAGCGCGATCAACACGGCCGTCGGCAACGGCACCGTCGTCGTCGTCGCCGCCGGCAATTCGGCCGCGAATGTCGCCAACTTCACGCCTGCCCGCTGCAACAATGTCGTCGCGGTTGCGGCGACGACCACAACAGGTGCGCTCGCCGCGTATTCGAACTACGGCGACAAGATCGACGTCGCCGCGCCGGGCGGCATCCTGTCCACGGTCAACACCGGTACGACGGTCCAGGTCGCTGAAGGCTACAAGACACTCAACGGCACCTCGATGGCCGCGCCGCAGGTCGCCGGCCTCGCGGCGATGATTCTCGCGGAGGGCTCGTTCACACCGCAGCAGGTCGAGAACCTCATGAAGTACAACGGCACCGCGGCGCTCGACTGCGCCTTCGATTCGGTCAAGTCCTGCGGCTGGGGCCTCATTGATGCCCTACACACGCTGCGCGCGGTTGGCCAGGGCTACAACGGCGATGTCGCCGTGAGCCCTAACCCGGCCAGCTTCTTCAAGCCGACGTTCTTTGAGAACGCGAACAACTACCACCTCGCGCCGAATGTCTCGGTGCTCGTGCCGAACACGGCCTGGGGTCAGTACGGCGCCAACGCGCCGTCGGCACTGACGGTGAAGTTCAAGCTGAGCGGGCGCGGCATCGGTCCGGTCATTGATCCGAAAAAATACAAGATCGAGCTGCTCGCACCGGACGGCAGCGTGGTCAAGGTGCTGCACAACAACGGACCGAGCTTCACCTACACGCAGACCGTCGACGCCTCGAGCGAGATCGCTGACGGGCTCTGGAAGCTGCGCGTGCTCAATTCCGGCAGCGCGAACAACGTTTTTATCGATAGCTGGAGCCTCGGTTTCCCGAGCGTGTTCGGCCCACTGTAAGCGGTTCAGTCGTCGTCGCCCCAGCGCACGCGGGGCGGCGACGACGTTTTCGCCGGTTTGCCGGCGCCGACCGCATTCCAGACCTTGAGCGCTTCGGCCGTCGCGGCCACGTCATGTACACGGACGAT
>JAAFHE010000343.1 GCA_013298265.1 Lysobacterales bacterium
GCTGAACTGCTGGCACGGCCCATCGTCGGCGCCCAGCTGCTGTTTCCCGCCGCCGGCACGACCTGGCTGGTGCACGTCGTGCACGGCCACGTCCGCGTCAACGAACGCACCGACGTGCCGCGCGCCGAAGCCGGCGAAACCCTCGTAATCGAATTCACCCAGAGCGGCGGCTCGCCGCTGGTGCTCAATGGGGCGGGCGAGCTGGTGCTGGTCCGGATAGCAACGAGGGCAGAGAAGTAAGAAACGAGTGGTAGACGCGTGGGCCGCCTGCTTTCACTCGTTTCTCACTCCTCTTGCTGCTTTCCTGCCCTCACGTTTCCGACCACCGCCGAAGTAAGTTGTGATACACGCCGACCAGCGACACCAGCGCCGGGTGCTCGGCCTGCTGCTGGGTGAGGCTCTGGATCGATACGTCGAGATCGAACAGCAGGCGCCGCTCGCCTTCATCGCGCACGAGGCTCTGGATCCAGAAGAACGACGCCACGCGTTCGCCACGCGTGATCGGCATGACCTGATGCAGGCTGCTGGCCGGATACAGGATCAGATCGCCGGCGGGCAGCTTGACGCTATGTGTGCCGAAACTGTCTTCGATCACGAGCTCGCCGCCGTCGTAATCGTCGGGATGACTCAGGAACAAGGTCGCGGACAGGTCGGTGCGCAGCGGGCTGCGGTCCTCGCCGGTGCGCGGGTAGCGCACCGCATTATCGACGTGGAAGCCGAAGGACTGGCCTTCCCGGTAGCAGTTGAACAGCGGCGGGAAGATGCGCCGCGGCAGCGCGCCGGCCATGAAGGTGGGATGGCGCTGCAGACGCTCGAGGATCAGCGCACCGAGTTCGCGCGCGGCCGGATGGTCGTCGGGCAGTTGCAGGTTGTGTTTCGCCTTGGCCGACTGATAGCCGGCCGTGATGCGTCCGTCGGCCCAGTCGGCGGCATCCAGGCGCTGGCGGCAGCGCGCGACGTCTTCGGGGCTCAGGACCTGGGTGACGTGCAGCAGCATGGGTTCGACCTGCGGTGACGGCGTCCGCTTGACGCAAATTTTATTTTGTGGAAATTGCTGGAGCTGGATGCATCCGCCGATGGACGGTTCCTGACCGGACCCCGCTCGATGCGTCCAAGCGGCAACCGCTCCCGAAAAAGCACGTCACGATTCTGCGTCATGCGCGCGCATCGTGCACAGGGAAAACGGCCAGACAGGCGTCCGGTCGCTCCAGCCCCGAAACCGCCGCCGCATTCGCGCGGCGGTTTTACGGCAGTCGTCAGAACGCGTAGTTCGCCTGCAGCGTGACCTGGCGACCTTCGCCCGGCGTCGCCCAACCGCTTGCGGCGGTGCGGATGCGGACGTAGTACTCCTTGTCGAACAGGTTGTTCACATTCAGCTGCAGGCGCAGGTCGCGGTTGACGTTCCACGCCGCCATCGCGCGATGGGTCCAATAGTCGTCGGCCTTGGCCAGCGGGCCGTTGAGATTGGTCGCACTGTGCTGATTGAGATAGAACTCGCCCTGGTAGTTCATGCCGTAGCCGAACTGCCACTGGCCGACGTCGAGCGTGGTCCAGACATTGAACGCGTGCTTCGGCACGCTGACCAGTTCATCACCCTTGCTGTAGTCCAGGCCGAGCGCGGACTGCCGGTCCGAGACACCTTGCAGCACTTCGCTCTGCAGGTAGGTGTAATTCGCGTAGATCGCCCACTTGCGCGTGATATTGCCGCTGGCGCCCAGCAGCACGCCGTCGACCCGCGCCTCGCCGTCGAGCTGCTGCTCGCCCGCCGGATTGTCCGGATTGCCCGGATCGGCTACGCGATAGTTCTCGCGGTCGTTGCGGAAGATCGACGCGGTCAGTGACAGGCGCTGGTCGAGCAGATCCCACTTCGTGCCGAGTTCGACGTTGATCGCGGTTTCCGGATCGACGTTGCAGTTATTGGTGCCCGGCAATGGGCCGCTGGCCGGCGGCGCCGCCTGTGTGCAGCTACCGTTGACCGAGGCCTTCGACGGAGTCCGGGAGTTGCCATAGGCGAAGTAGATGCTGCCCGCTTCGACCGGCTTGAACACGAGGCCTGCGCGGTAGGAGAACAGATCGTCAGTGTTCCTGGTCGGCGCGTTCGCGCCGGTGACCGTGCCGATCGGACCGGCCGCGCCGGCTGCCGTCGAGACCGTGTAGGCGGTGCTGCTGCCTTCATTGCGCTCGAAGCGGGTGCCGAGGTTGAACTGCCACTGCTCGCTGAACTTCAGAGTGTCGAAGGCATAGATCGCAGCGTTGTCGAGTTCGCCGTCAACCTTGCTGGTCAGCGTGCGGTTGCGCGGGCCGCTGTACAGCGTATTCGGGTTGTACGGATCGGTATACGGCAGATGATTCGGCGCGGCGAAGGGATTGCTGCCGTCCGGGTTGCGGAATTCGGCGCTGCCGTCGAGCGCGAAGCTCTCGTGCATCAGCGAGAAACCACTGACCAGCGTGTGCTCGATCGGACCGGTGTTGAACGTCGCGGTCAGGTCGGTCTGGTTGATCAGCATGCGGTTCGTCGTGTCGCGCACGTTGCCGCGCGGGCCGCCGGGCAAATACGTGTTCACCGGAACCACGACCTGCGTCGCGCCGGTGCCGACGGTGCAGCTACCACCGACCGGCGTCTGGTTGTTGGCCAGGCAGAAGGTGCCGCCCGGCGCATCGACGATCAGGAACTGGTTCACCTCCTGCACGCGCGTGAAATTGCGCACGCTGAGGTTAGGGCTGAAGGTGTGGGCGAGGATGCTGGTGAAGGCGTCGACCTCGGTTTCCTGCGTGTCGACGTTGCGGTAGCCGTAGTACGTGCTCGGATCGGCGCCCGGCAGCGTGAAGCCCTGGTTGCCGGCGAAGAAGTAGGGCACGCCGTATTGCGGCGTGTTGTCGTCGCGCTGGTGCAGGTAGCTCAGCGTCAGCGTGGTGTCAGTGCCGAGGCCGAAGGCGATCGACGGGGCGAAGCCCCAGCGTTTCATTTCCTCGACATCGCGGCCCGGCACGTCGTTGCGGTGGCCCATCACGTTGACGCGTACGGCGGTGCTGTCGCCGATCATCTGGTTGCTGTCGAGCGTGACGCGACCGTAGGAGTCGGTGCCGACGCCCGCGCCGAGGTTGGTGAAGTCGCCTTCGCGCGCGGCCTTGGACACGAGGTTGATCGTGCCGCCGACCGAGCCCGCGCCCGAGTACACCGAGTTTGCGCCGTTGACGACTTCGATCTGCTCGAGGTTGAAGGTGTCGGTGCGCGAGTACTGCGCGCTGTCTCGTACGCCGTCGACCTGGATGTCGTTGTTCGCGGAGAACCCGCGCAGGTTGATGCTGTCACCGAAACCGCCGCCGCCTTCGCCGGCGCCGAAGGTGATGCCCGGCAGCGTGGACAGCACATCGCGCAGCGACAGCAGGTTCTGCCCGGTCATGACTTCCTGCGGCACGACCTCGATCGACTGTGGCGTATCGCGCAGCGGTGCGGTGTACTTCGGCGACGAAGCCTCTTTCAACTCCATGCCGTGCACGTCGACCGCATCGAGCTTGGTCTCGTCACGGCCGCGGCGGCCGTGCGCACCGTCCGGCGTCTGCACGCTGGCCGCATCGGTCGCCGTCGCGGCGGCCATCGCGGTCTCGGCGAACGCGTGCGGTGCAGCCGTGGCGAGTGCCAAGCCCAGGGCGCTGATCAACAGACGCGGTGGGGTGGTCGCGGCGGAACGGATGTATGAGGAGTTCGGCATGTGTAGTTCCCTGGGTCCTTCAGCAATGCGATTGGGTCTGCCGGCGCGCAGCGGCGCGCCCGCGTTGTTGTTTGGCGAGGTGGAACCGGATTCCCCTGGCGGACCGGGTCGCGCAGGCCTTGCGGCGCTGCGGGCGACTCGGCGATCGACGAAAGATTAACAGTAAATAAGAATGATTCGCAACACAGCTATCGGTAGTGTCCGCGTCCGTATCCCGTTTGCCGTTCAGAGGCATCGCTGCCCGGCCAGCACACGGCCTGGGCAGGCTCATCCGGCATACGGACTGGCGCCCGCGCCGGCACGATTGCCGCATGACGCTTCATTCGCGAAAAAACCAGCCCGGATTTCTCACGCCTACTCGTCGCGAGGCGGGCGAGCCCGAATTTCCCACACACGTTCTTAGCGAGGCCGTCGAGACACCGTCCTGATGCGCGCCGCGGACTTCAGTGACGGCGAAGGCGCACACGTGCCTGGGCAAGCGTTTTCAACGGCGGCACATCCGGTCTGGTCGCGCGTCGATTCAGGGGCAGCACCAACCACGCGGCCCGCGCTCAGTACACGTCGCGCCGATACCGCCCCTGCTCGGCCAACGTGTCCACCGCATCCGCACCGAGCGCCGCGCGCAGTTCCGCGTCGACGGCAGGCGCCATGCCTTGCAGGCTGCCGCAGACGTAGATGCAGGCACCTGCGGCGACCCATTCGCGCAGCGCGGCGGCAGTTTCACGAACCCGCTGCTGCACATAGATGCGCTCCGCCTGGTCGCGCGAGAACGCGAGATCGACGCGTTCGAGCACACCGCTGCGCTGCCAGGCTTCGATGTCCGCGGCGAAGAAGAAGTCGCAGCTGCGCTGGCGTTCGCCGAACAGCAGCCAGTTGCGGCGCTGACTTCCCGCGGCGCGCGCCTTGAGCAGCGCGCGCAGGCCGGCGATGCCCGTGCCGTTGCCGATGAGGATCAGCGGACACGATTGCGGCGGCAGATGGAACTGGCTGTTGCGGCGCAGGCGCAGGTCGATGGTCGCGCCGACCATCGCATGCGCGGTCAGCCAGCCCGAGCCCAGGCCGAGGCTACCGTCATCGCGGCGCCATTGGCGCACCAGCAGATCCAGGCGGCCGTCCTGCGGTATCGACGCGATCGAATACTCGCGATGCGGCAGCGGCGTCAGCGACGCGAACCCGTCGTCGCCCGTTTCGCCCGCGCCCGGCATCGTCTCGGGCCACTGATGCCGGGCGAGGAATTCGGCCACGCTATCGCCACCGTCGAGCAGGCGCCCGCCGTCGATGCTGCAGCGCTGCAACAGCGCCGACACCGCTTCCGGCGCATGACGCGGGCCGATCTCGGCCACGTCGCCGGCGGACCAGTCCGGCGTCTCGCCCTGCG